>PMLF01000225.1 GCA_003158755.1 Elusimicrobiota bacterium
CAGAAATGCCGCGTGGGAGCGGCCTTCGTCGAAAAAGCCTCTCCCGCAATGACAGGGGTGAACGGATACAATAATTTGGGTTAATATCAATGCGGTCAAAATAAGAAAATTCAGGCCTGATACCTCCCCGATCCCCTCCTTGCGAAGGAGGGGAAACGTCTTTAAATGCCTTTCTCCCCTCCTTTCCAAGGAGGGGTGGGGGGAGGTAAAACCTCCGATGTCCTTATTTGAACCGCATTGGGGTTAATATTACATATTTTCACTAGCGGGATCGTCCACAACGCGGCCGCCGAAAAGGCTCGCCGGGCGGGCGCCACCGTCGTCATGGACCGCTGCCTGATGGCGGAACATCGCCGGCGGCGCGAAAAATAGGGAACTTCCAGCCCCCCTCGCGCGTTAACTTGGTAGCTGAATGACGGCGAATCCGGCCGATTTGCATTGCAGGAGGTTTCCCTTGCCCAACGATCTGGTTTCTCCCGACGCTCTCGTCCACAAATTGGAGTGGCGCTACGCCGTTAAGAAGTTCGACCCTTCTAAAAAGATCCCCGCGGACCTATGGGCCACGCTGGAAAAATGCCTGACCCTTTCCGCGTCCTCGTACGGTCTTCAGCCCTACAAGTTCATCCTCGTCAAAGACCCCGCCCTCCGCAAAAAATTGACCCCCGCCAGCTGGAACCAACAACAGGTGGAGGCGGCGTCCCACTTCGTGGTGTTCGCCGGAAAGACCGACATTGAAGAGAAAGACATCAAGAGTTTCATCTCGAGGATCGCCCAAGTCCGCGGCGTGGGGGAAGAAACCCTGGCCGGATATCGCGACGCGATGGTGGGTGATTTGGTCAAAGGCCCGCGCCACGCCGTCGCCGCCAGCTGGTCGGCGCGACAGGCTTACATCGCCTTGGGCACTCTGCTCACGTCGGCCGCCGTCCTCGGCGTGGACGCCTGCCCCATGGAAGGGTTCAACCCCGACGCCTACGACGAAATCCTGGGCCTTAAGGCCGCCGGGTTCCACGCCCTCTGCGCCTGCGCCCTGGGTTATCGCGCCTCCGACGACGCCTATCAAAAATTGAAGAAGGTCCGCTTCCCTTCGGAGGTCTTGGTCCAGACCCGCTGATCCCCGTCGAATTTGAAGCGCTTCGGGACTAATTCTTCTTCAGAATTATTTTGTCCGAGGTCTGGTGGTTCAGGTCTTTGGAAAACTTCCTCGCCTTGGCGTAATCGGATGCGGGGATTTCCGCCCACCTCCGACGGTCGTCCACCGTCACGCGGATGGACCGCCCTTCCCGGGAGAACGTCTCGCTGAAATCCCGATAGTCGGATTCCATATGCACGTTCTCCGGCAAGTGCAGCACGGAGAACCCTTTCGGGAAATGATAGACCCGCGTCGATTGGACGCGGGCGGCGTCCCGAAACCACAGGGGATATTGCCGCTCGGGTTTTGAAAAATCCCGGTCTCCCCCGGTGGCTTCCGGATCGATGATCATCAACGGACCTCCGCAGCTCGCGATCGTCGCCAGGGTTCCTTCCACCGCCAAGGAAATCGGCCCGAACCGGTTCTCCTCGCCGGTCACCGTGTAGGTCGCGTTTTCGACCCCGGGGAAAAAGGAATTCCCGAACCGTTCGAAAAACTCCTCCCGGTCTTTCCCTGAAAGGGCGGCTTTCAACCGGTTCCTCAAATGAGGCAGAGCGTATCTCCGGTCGGTGAACTCCAGCCGGACCCGCCCGCCGCCGTCTTCGTCCAGCCATGCTTCCTCCCGAGCCGTCGACGACGCGGTCTTCAAAGCCTCCCGGGGGAATTCGATTAACCGCCCGCCTTTCCCGTCGATCAGGAACCCGTGCCCGCCTTCCAGACCGGGATGCAGCTCCCGGAAAGGAAACGTCCCGTCCGTGGATTCGACGAAATACGTTTTCCCCTCGAATTTCACCGCCAGAATTTCGTGGTTGAAGTAGTCCCACGAGGGCGCGTCCGGGCGGGGAGCTTCGTTGCCGTCATCGATGAACAGGACCGGGTCCGCCTCGACCCCGTATACGCGGAGGAGGGCCTTGGCCAGGATGGCCCGGTCCTTGCAGTCGCCGAACTTATCGGCGAGGCTTTCCGCCGCGGGGTGAGGGTCGTACCGGTTCATGCCGAAATCCAACGACACGTACCGCACGTCGTCGTCGATGAAATTGAAGACCCGCTGAATCTTTTCCTCGAGGCTCTTCGCCCCCGCCGCCAACTCCTCGGCCTTTTTGCGGATCTCGGGGGTTTCCTTGACGGCTTTTTGAACCAAGGGGAAATACCAAGCATCCAATTGGGACCAGTCCTTCCACGTGGTGACGCGGACCAGGCGGGCCTCGTCGGACCACGGCGGCATCAAGGGTTCCGGGCGGACTTTGTCGACGTCCTTGAGGTCCCAGAAATAGGTCGCCGTATCCTTCGTCTCCCGCTTCAGGGGTTCCGTCAACCCGTTGAGCGGGTGGACGTAGACGGCTTTCCCTTTCGGAACGGTCAAGGAATACCGCGCCTCCTTCACCGGGAATTCCTCGTCGAACGAAAACCGGTCGAAGAATTGTCCCGGGATCATCGCCGAATGGACTTTGACGACGATTTCCACTTCCAGCACGCTCCCCACCGCCACCTCGGAGAGGCTGAGGATCCGCACCCGCGAA
>PMLF01000248.1 GCA_003158755.1 Elusimicrobiota bacterium
CGCTACGCCGATCATCCCCTGCTGAAATACGAATGGATTCAGTCCTTATGGATGTACGCGACGAAAGCATTTTCTCCTCCGCCGTCCGCCGTCCGCCGTGTTTCGTGGTTGGATTCCCTTCAATACAGCGTCTTGGGTAGGATTTTTGCCTACGGGACACCCCTACTGGCTGTTTTCGCCGCCCGGCATCCCATGGCCGCTGCCGATGTCCTCCCCGTCTCCGGTTCTCCAATCCCCGCGGTGGAAGTTACGACGAATGGATGGCCGATTTCCATGTCCCGAATTTTCAAGGACGGCGCTCAGCTTTTCTTCAATACGGGAGACGTAGGAGATGTGATCATTTCGGTGGACGCATCCAAGGTCACTTATCAAGGAACACCCTTGGCTTTCGGGGATTTCAATTCCCCGGTCGCCGCCGCTTCCTACCAACAAAGCCGGATGGCGGTGTTCGCATCGCACAATTCCGATGGTTCTATGTTGATCCAATCGCTTGATCCCGTTACCAAGGTTCCCTCGCCCGGATGGCCCGTTACCCGGCAAGCTCTTGTTGGCGTCAAGGAAGGCGCCCCCGCCTTGGCGGATTTCACCGGGGACGGCGTGCCGGACGTCGTCATGCATTTTCCGGGCGCCAACGCGGGATATATCATCGTTTACGACGGAAGCAACGGGGGCCAGTTGTCGTCCTCCCTCGTCTTCACCGGTCCAACAACGACGAGCCTCGCGGTCGGACAGGGTCTTATCGCCCACGTCGGTCCCAGCGTGGCTTCCGTCTGGGGATCGGACTGGCAATCTCGCGGGACCGTTCCGTTGTACAACGGCGCCACCCATCACTCTCCCGTCGTTTATCCGTGGAAAGACAATCCCGCCGGTACGGGGAAACCCGCCATTGTCGTTTTGGAAGAGTCCCCCGACGCTTTGCAATTTAATTTCATCCCCGCGGACGGGGCCGGCGGGATATCAGCCCCCGCGCTTGTCCCGTTCGTTACCCTCCCATCCGGCACTCTTTCCGCCGCGGATCCTTCCGCGGGACGATTGGCTGAAGGGGCCATCGCTCCGGCGTTGGTTGCTCCCACGCTTGAAACAGTCGGCGGCGTTACGAGCCTGAACCTCCATGTCCTTTGGCCGGATGGAACCATTTCCGCGCATCAGATTAGTTCGTCCCTGACCGCCGGAACCCAGGTCGTTTTTCCCGCGCTCATCATAAATTTGAATGGAAAGTATGAAGTGGTGACGGCCACGGACGGGGGGCAGATGTTCGGCGTTGAAAACCTCACCAATTCAGGAGGAGGCGACGTCAACTTGGTGTGGTCCACTTCGGGGACCCCGCCGCAAAAAATAGTTTCTTCCATTTCCGCCGGTAGGGACGCCAACGGCAACGCCGTCATCGTCTACCAGACCTCGACCGACGGGACGTCGGCGGTTGCCCACGAGGTTTCCATTGGAGATTCCAACATCGGAAGTTCCTATAAAGGGGCGGAGTGGCCGTCGCCGAATGGGAATTCAAGGAATACGAGAGAATATTCCCCGGTAATCTTCACTCAACCCGTGCCGGACGCCGGGACCGACGTGTTGCCTCCCAGCACTGACGTTTTGCTTCCTGGACCTGATGTGACTCCTCCGGGTCCCGAGGTATTACCAGCCGACGCGTTAGTTCCCGGCCCCGAAGTGCAGTCCCCCGACATGCTTCCTCCTCCTGACGTCGTTGAACCCAGGCCTGACGCGGGGGCGGAAGTCCCATTGTCCGATGCGGGGGCGGAGACGACTGCTTTACCTCCGGATTCGGGTCCACGCGACGCGGGCGCCGACGGCACGGTTTTCGTTCCCGACGTTCCGTTTGAGGCTCCAAGGATGGAAGTAGGCGGGGCTCCCCTTGAGACCGGACAGTCGGTCCCTCGGGAAGCGGGCTCCATGGAGGTTCCATCGGACGCGCCGGGAATCTCGCCGGAAGTTACCCCTATTCTTCCACCGGATGCTGGAGCCGTCACCCCGGGAGTCCTCGAGGTGGGCGTTTCAACCCTCGATGGAACGACGACGACAGAGGGAGACGCCGGTCCGTCCTCCGTAACCACGGACGATTCAGGGGTGCCTGTGGCGTCGGTCGACGTGGGTGGCGCCGTCGATGCGGGAAAATCCACCGATGCGGACACGATCGATTCGGGCGGCGGCGAGGCCGGCAAAGATTTAGGAGCGCTTCCCGGCTGTGACTGCAATGTTTCGGGGTCTCGGTCCACGAGCGGAGGCTGGATACTGCCGGTTCTTTTCTTTGGGGTTCCGCTCCTTCTCCGTCGGAACCGCAAGACGGGGATGCCGCACGTCCATGACAATATTTCGAATAATTTGAACGGGTTGCTCGACGTGGTTTCCGGGTGGGTCGGCCGGCGTGGAAACTTTCGGTCGTTCCGAGCGATGATGGAATTCGTTTCTCTTCCGGTCGTGGTCCCGGCGGCGATCGCGTTGACTCTGGTTTCCCATTGGTTTCCGGCGGGCCGGGTGAAGAAGCCGGACGCTTCCTATGAAGTCGGGAAGGCTTTCGTGAGGGCCATGAAATATGGGGATTCCTCCGCTTTGGATGCGATACTGCCCCGCGCCGTCCGTCAAACGGAAATCATCGCCGCACAGGCCAACCCCAGCCGGTTGGAGCGGCTTCACCGGGCTTTCATTTCCTCGCCGCTGGACCGGAATTCCTTGGCGAGGGGAATCCAGGACGGGTTCGGAGAATACTTCGGCGAAGGGATCACAAACGGAAAAGCCCTCCAACTTGCTTTGGCCGTGGCGGCGGGCGAGGCTCCCCAAGCGTTGGATGCCTTGATGACGAATGTTGGGGAAAATCCCTACACCGTCGTTGTCCTCGCCGGGAGTCCGGGCGAGAGGAAAGCCATCGCGGAAAAGGCTCTTAACGCGAATAAAAAGGGTCGGGTGGTGCTCGTGGATTCCACGGGGAACGATCAAGAGTTCCGCATTAAATTGCAGCAGAGATATGGCAAGAGGGTCCTACTCTTGCCTGGAACCAGCGTGATCCGCGGCGGCCGGTGGGTCCCGGCCGAACTGGATAACGCCTTGTCCGTTGGGCTGGAAAAAACCATCTTGAAAGACGGATCGATTAACTGGACCGTTCTCCTTCCCGCCGGCCTCGGCATGGACTCTTCCGGGATGGAAGGCCTGTCGAAGGAATCCATTCTGCAACGAGCCGTTTTCCTGGCGGTGACGGAGCTTTTAAACGCCATCCCTCTCGGGAAATATTCAGGTCTGATCCAGACCTACGAGGTGGCGGAATCCGTCATCGGGAGCCAGGCGTAAAGTGTCCCTTTTGCCACCTAAAGCGGTCGTCGGAAAGCCCTTTCCATCTTTCATCGTCTTTTAACTTATACTTTTTCGTGAATCTTTGTGCTTTGTCCGCATGAACGCGCGGCTCACGCTCATGGAAGACGACAAAGAAATACTGTGTTTCATTAGCCCAAATTTTTCAGTTGACCCCCGAAGTGACCCCCTAAAACCATGAGGAGCCGTTCGTCGTTTGGGAAGTGCCGTTTGGTTAGATCGTTGCATATAAATATAAGGAGATAAGCAGTCTAATTTATGAAATTGAAGAAAAATCATGCGGAATGCCAGATTTTTACGATTGTTCGTTTTCGCCACGGCCCTCCTGGCCTCCGCAGGGAAGGCGCGCGCCTGGACTGACGATCCCATCCAAGCCGGCACCACCACCATCCGCGCCATTCAC
>PMLF01000110.1 GCA_003158755.1 Elusimicrobiota bacterium
GCCTTGGTGATCTGCTGCGTCGACTTGACGCTTTTGACTTTGCGGCGAAGCTCTCGAAGGGAAGCCACGTTAAGGTTTAAAAGACTCCTTGAACGATTTGATCAGGGTTTCCATCCGGGCCTTCACCTCGTCGTCGACGGCCCTTTTCTTCGTCAGCAGGTCCAGCACGTCCCGACCCTTCGCCTCGACGAAACGCATGAACTCCCCCTCGAATTTGCGGACCGAGGGGACGGGGACGTCGTCCAGGAACCCGTTGACGGCGGCGTAGATGTAAAGCACCTGCTTTACCGCCGGGATCGGTTTGTATTGGTCTTGTTTCAAAACTTCGACGAGCCGCTGGCCCCGGGCCAGCATGGCCTGGGACGACTTGTCCAGGTCCGACCCGAACTGGGCGAACGCAGCCAATTCATTGTATTGCGCCAAGTCCAGGCGCAGCCGGCCCGCCACCTGCTTGACGGCTTTCATCTGCGCCGAACCGCCCACGCGGGACACGGACAACCCCACGTTCACCGCCGGTCGGATGCCGGAATAGAACAGGTTCGATTCCAGGTAAATTTGTCCGTCGGTGATGGAGATGACGTTGGTCGGAATGTAGGCGGACACGTCGCCCGCCTGGGTCTCGATGATGGGGAGAGCGGTGATGGACCCCCCGCCGTTCTTGTCGCTCAGCTTGCAGGCCCGCTCCAAAAGGCGCGAGTGGAGATAGAACACGTCCCCGGGGTACGCTTCACGCCCCGGCGGACGCCGAAGGAGGAGCGAAAGCTGTCGATAAGCGGTGGCGTGCTTGGAAAGGTCGTCGTAGATGATCAGCACGTGCCGGCCCGCCCACATGAATTCCTCGCCCATGGCGCAGCCCGCGTAGGGAGCGATGAACTGGAGCGGCGCCGGGTCCGACGCGGTGGCGTTGACGATGATGGTGTATTCCATGGCGCCGAAGTCGGTCAGCTTCTGCATCACCTGGGCCACGGTGGACTGTTTCTGACCGATGGCGACGTAGATGCAGACCGGACGGTTCGGGTCGTCTTTCTGGTTGATGATGGCGTCGATGGCGATGGCGGTCTTGCCNNGGGGATCATGGCGTCGATGGCTTTCAAACCCGTTTGAAGCGGTTCGCGAACGGGCTGGCGTTCCACGACGCCGGGCGCCACCACTTCGATGGGCCGAAATTTGGTGGAAGCGATGGGACCCTTACCGTCCATGGGCTTGCCCAGGGGGTCCACCACGCGGCCGATGAGGGCGTCCCCGACGGGGACTTGGGTGATGCGGCCGGTGCGCTGGACGGGATCGCCTTCCTTGATCTTGGCGTGATCGCCCAAAAGGACCACGCCCACGCTTTCGCGCTCCAGGTTGAGCACCATTCCGGAAACGCCGTGGGGGAACTGGAGCATCTCGCCGGCCGCGGCGTTTTGGAGGCCGTAGACGCGGGCGATGCCGTCGCCGGACTGGAGGACGTAGCCGACCTCCTTCATCTCGGTCTCGGGCTGAAAGCCCTCGATCCGTTCTTTCAAGACGCGGGTGATTTCCTCGGGTTTGATCGCCATAAAATTGTCCTTTTTTTTATCCGTTCAGGGGGTTATGTCGTCTCCCCGGCGAAAGCCGGGGTCCAGTGATTTTTCCTATCTGCTGGATTCCGGCTAGAACCATGCCGGAATGACGATGAAAGACCCTCTGAACGAATACTCCTTATTTTATGAACGGCTGTTCGATTCTTCCAAAAGTTTTTCTTTCAAGCGCTGAAGACGTCCCCGGAAGCTCAAGTCCCACAGGCGGTCCCCCGCTTGAACAACGACGCCGCCGAGGAGGGCCGGGTCCACCGTTACATCCACGACGACTTTGACCGCCGGACCTCCATGACCCGAGAAGGCTTTCTCGAGTTCCCGGGAGAGGGCCGCTTTCTGTTCGGCGGTCATGGACACCGCGGCGCGCACGGCGGCGCGGACGACGCCGTCGGCCTCGTCGGCGGAGGCGTCGAAGGAAGACGCGACCGCGGACAAAAGGAACAGGCGCTTCTTCTCCAGCAAGAGGCTCAAGAATCGATCCGACAAAGCGTGGAGGGTTTTCCCGAGCGCCCGTCGAAACGCGGCCAGCTTCTCCGCCGTCGACAGACGCGGGTGACTCATCAGTTCCGCCACTCCTTCCATCCGGAAAAGACCGGCCATCGCCGCCAGGTCCCCCCGCACGACGTCGACGACCTTGGCGTCGCGGGCGGCGAAGAACAAGGCCTCGGCGTACCGATCGGCCAGGGCGGCGTCTTGGGGATTCATGCGGCCACGTTAATTCTTCGCCTTCGACCAGGCATCGAGGTCGGAAGCGGCTTCCCGGAGGGCTTTCTCCTGGACCGATTTGTCCACGGATTTCCCCAGGATCTTTTCGGCGGCGCCGACGGCCAGGGAGGCCACGTCGCCTCGAAGCTCGGCCACCAGGCGCCGCTGCTCCTCGGTCAGTTCCCGGCGGGTTTTCTCGGCGATCTTCGACGATTCCTCCCGGGCGACTTTCAGGAGGTCTTCCCGGATTTTCTGTCCGTCTTTTTCCGCCCGGTCCAAGAGGGACTGGGTCCGGGACTGGAGGTCGGCGACTTTGGCTTCCAGGTCCAGGCGGGACTTTTCGGCGTCCCGCCGGGATTCCTCGGCGGACCGCAGGTCGTCCTTGATCTTCCCCTCTCGCGCCTCCAGGGCGGCCAAGATGGGCTTCCAGGCGAACTTCCCCAGGAAGGCCACCACGCAAAGGAACGTGACGACCGTCCAGATGATGAGCCCGACGTCGGGATTCAGCAGCTTATCCATTTGCCTCTCCAAAAGAACACGGAAAAACGGCGCGGGCCGTTCCCCTTCTCTTTTTTAGTGCGTCGTCACCGTGAGGTGGGCGTGGGCTTCGGCGGAATCGCTTTGAGGAGCGCCCGCGGGGGCCTTGAGGGCCAGCAGGAGGCACACGACGAGGGCGAAGAAGCCGAGACCTTCGATGAGCGCCGCCGGAATGATCATGGACGTACGAAGGGTTCCCGCCGCTTCCGGTTGACGGGCGGTACCTTCGAGGGCCGCGCTGGCCAACCGGGCGATGCCGGCCGCCGCTCCGAACAGCGCGATGGCCGCGCCGAGTCCCGCGCCCAGGTATCCAAGGCCGAGGTAGAGATCACTATTCATGGGAAGACTCCTTATTTTTTAATGCGAATGAATCGCCCCCCCGACGAAGATCGCCGAGAGGAGCGTGAAAATATACGCTTGAAGAAAAGCCACGAAAAGTTCCAGGAGGTTGATGCCCATCGCCGCCGCCACCGACAACGGAGCGATCCAGAGCGAGTGGAAAAGGAAGATGAGCGCCAGAAAGGCGAGGATGACGATGTGCCCCGCGATCATGTTGGCGAAAAGACGGATGCACAAAGCGAACGTTTTGGTGAGGAGCCCTAAAACTTCGATGGGATACATTAAAGGCAGGAGCCATACCGGCATTCCGTGAGGCACCAGGCTTTTGACGTAATGGACGACGCCTTGTTCCCGGATCCCGGCGATGTTGATCAAAAGGAAAGTGAGCAGGGCCAACCCCCCCGTCACGGCGATGTTCCCCGTGGCCGTGCCGAAAACCCCCCGCACGCCGACGACCTTGAGAGCGTCTAAGGGAACCATCCCCAGGAGGTTGACCAAAAGGATGAAGACGAACAAGGAGAGGAAATAGGGGACGTATTTGCGGCCCTCTTCTCCGATGTTGGAAATCACGATCTCGTCCCGCACGAAGACGACCAGTCCCTCGACGGCGGAAAGAGCCATCGTGCGCCGCCCGGATCGGGCGGAGCGGGCGACGAGGGGTAGCACGATCATCGCCAGGGCGGCGGAAATCCACATCATCACCGTCAACCGCGAAACGGGGATCGAAGCCGCTCCCAACTTCCATTGGAAGAAGACGTGATCGATTAGGTGGTGCTCGAGTGTTTGTACGAAGTCCATAGGCTGTTTTGCCGCTGAATAAAAAAGAGTTCAATCACGGACAATCCCATCAAACCCACCGCTAGGGCCACGGCGAAAGGCGCCACGGGCCAGACTCCGACGCGGTGCACGACATAGATCGCCGTTCCCCCCGCCGCGAGACGAACCCCCATTCCGCCGAGGAAAACGCCGAAGAATGTTTTATCCGATCGGTGCAAGCACGCCGACAACGCCAGGTAACTGGGAGCCGCCAGCGCGAAAGCGAACGCCACACCGGCCGCCGCGGGCCCCCTTCCGTGAAGCAGTGCAATCGCCGTGCCGGCCGCCGCCGAAAGAGACAGAACGCCGAGGATCCGAATTCGAATCATCGGGCGCCTTTGGGAAAAAACGGTTTCAAGAAAACGTAAAGGCCCAGAAAAAGACCGATTCCCGCTCCGGACACCAACAGCCACGGGGAAGTGCCCCACCGACGGTCCAGCCGGTAACCCACGAAAACGCCGAGCAAAACCATCGCGGCCAACTGGACGCCGCCGGAGGCCAGGGACCACGCGTCGTTCGCGTCCGGCGGTAGGGGTCGCGGGTTTTCCGGAGGGATCAAGGGAGAGGACATGTTACAAAACCTCCGACGGAGGGTCAACGAGCCAAGTCTTTCTGCGTCCGTTCCAGTTCGGTCCGGCAAGAAGCGACGATCTTCCGCGCGTAATTCTCCTCCCGAGACCCCGGAGCGAAGCTTTCCGCCTGCCGCTCCATGGCCTCGATGGAATACCGGAGCATCTCGATCCGGTCTTCCAACCGGATCCGCCGTTCGTCAGGAGTTTCGGCCATGTGCTAGAATTTCCGCCATGTCTTCCCGTAAACCGGTGCAAAATAAAAGAGGATCGCCCGACCGCCGCCGACAGGAGCGCCGCCGGACCCGGCGGCGCCTACGTCCTTCGCCGGTGCCCTTGGACCGGCGGAGCGGGATCGACCGGCGCCTGGAAAACCGCCGCGGCGAGGTCCGCCGCGTCGCGGACACGTTCATCGCCAAGAAAAAAATATTCGCGCGGGAACGGCGAAAAGACCAACTACCTGAAGGAAAAAGGTAAAAGTAAAAAGGAAAAAGTTAGGAAAAAACCACCCTTCGATAACCCTTTCGCTTTTTCTTTTTTTTAGCGGCGCCTTTTTCCACCCTTTTACCTTTTTACTTTTGCCTTTTGCCCTGTCATTCCCCCGGCCACCGACGACGGTTGCGCCGCACGTCCCGCCACATCCGGGCCCGCTCCCAAAGACCGGGCCCCAACAAGAGAAAAAAGTTCACCAGCGACGCCGCGACGACAATCCGCGTCACCAGCCCTCCCGTCAAGAAAGCCCACGCCATCCCCGCCGCCGTGAAAACGGCCAGCCATTTAGCGCGGAGCGGCACGATAAAAAACAGGAGGAATATTTCATCGGGGAAAAGCGTCGCAAAAGCCAGGAACAAACTGGCCTGGAGCCAACCGTTCGTAATGACGACGGGCCAAGGCAGGACCGCCGTCAACATCGTGGCCGCGGCGCCCGAAAAGAAATAGAGGGTGAACCGGAAGGAGCCCCAAGCGTTCTCCAGAGCGGTGGCCACGTTGTGCAGCACCAACAACCATACCGCTAACCAAAGGAACGGCCATGCCTGAGGGAGCGGGGGAGGAACGAAAAGAAACGTCACCAACCTCCACCACTCGCCGGCGTGCACCAGCGAAGGGATCAGGAGGAGATCGTTGATGAGCCCCGGTCGGAACAGATCAAATACATAGACCAGGGCATTGGAGAGGACAATAATGTGGGGGAGACCCTCAATCCCTCGGAAGGAACCCCATTGTTCTGGCAGTCTCATAAAAAAGGACCCGGACGGGTCGGAAATTCCGTCCCCGGCCGGGTCCCGTTATAGGCTTTACGCCGCTTTCTCTTTTATTTCGGGCTTGACGTTGTCGGCGGAGGGACCCTTGGGACCTTCCTTCACCTCGAACTCAACGACCTGGTTTTCCTCCAGGATGCGGTCTTTCTTCTTCTCCACCTGGATGGCGGAGTAATGAACGAACACGTCCTTTCCCCCATCATCCGGGACGATGAACCCATACCCTTTCACACGGTTGTACCATTTCACTTTGCCTTTCATCGGTGCTGTACTCCCCCATCACGGCGCTTGCCGGTCAATGGACACGATTCCATTCTAGGATATTTTCAAGCCCTCCGTCATCTCCGCCGACATTCTCCGTCGCTAAAATGTTAGATTGACCGCATGTTCGTCGACCGAGCGAAAGTTCGTTGCGTGGGCGGGAAGGGCGGGGACGGGTGTCTGTCCTTCCGCCGGGAGAAATACGTCGAAATGGGCGGCCCCGACGGCGCGAACGGCGGGGGCGGAGGTTCGGTGTGGCTGGAAGCCGACGCTCAAAAAGCCACCTTACACGACGTGGCCTACCGGCCCGTCTATAAAGCCGAGAGCGGCTCCAGCGGCGGCAGCGGCAACAAAACGGGCGCCACCGGCGAGGACTTGGTCGTGAAGCTTCCGCCCGGAACCCTCGTCTATAAAGACGAGCGCCTCTTGGGCGACTTAAAGAACCCCGGCGACCGATTGCTCGTGGCCAAAGGCGGCAAGGGCGGACGTGGAAATGCCTCCTTTAAAACGTCGATCAACACCGCCCCCTACATCTCCGAAAAGGGCGGGATCGGCGAGAAAGTGGAACTCCGGCTGGAGTTGAAACTCTTGGCCGACGTGGGGCTGGTGGGCTTCCCCAACGCGGGCAAGTCGACCCTCCTCTCCCGCATCACCAAGGCCCATCCCAAGATCGCGGACTATCCGTTTACCACGCTCACCCCCAACCTGGGGGTCTGCGCCGTCGACGACCGGTCGTTCGTCGTGGCCGACATCCCGGGCTTGATCGAAGGCGCCCACGAAGGAAAAGGACTGGGGGACGAGTTCCTGCGCCACGTCGAGCGGACGCGGGTGCTGGTGCACCTGGTGGACGTCAGCGGCTTCGACGAGCGGGCGCCCTATGAGACCTTCAAGCTTTTGAACAAAGAATTGAAGAGTTACTCGGCGACGCTGGCGAAGAAACCTCAAATCGTTGCCGGCACCAAGATGGACGTGACCGACGCTCCGGACGCTTTCAAATCCCTTCAGAAGAAACTCAAGAAAACGAAAATCTACCCGATCTCCGCGGTGACGGGAGAGGGCGTGGACGCGCTGCTTCGCGCCGTGGTCAAAGCCTTGGACGAGGCCCCCGAGGCCCCGCTCTTCCTGCCCGAAAAAGTGGATTACGTGATCGACCCCGACTTCACCGTCGAAAAAACGACGGAAGGACCGTTCCGGATATCGGGCCGTAAGATTCGAAAAATGGTGGACCGCACGAACTTCGACCAGGACGAATCCGTGGCGCGCGTCCAGAGGATCCTGAACAAGATGGGGGTCGAAAAAGAACTGGCGCGCCGGGGCGCGAAAGAGGGCGACGTCGTCATTCTGGAAAACATCGAGTTCATCTTCCATCCGGAAACCTGAAACCGCGGTGGCCCAACGCGCGCCGAATAGGTAATATTTTTCCCGCCATGCCTTCCACCGAAAAACTCGTGATCAAAATCGGAACCGCCTCCATCAGCCGCCCGGAAGGGGGGCTGGATGACGTCCGCCTGCAAGCCTTGGCGGGAGAATTGGGCGCCTTGAAGCGATCGGGGCGTCGCATCCTCCTCGTGACTTCCGGCGCCATCGGCGCGGGGATGGACGCCTTCGGTTGGACGGAGAGGCCCACCGCGCTCCGCGACAAGCAGGCGGCGGCCGCCGTCGGACAACCGGTCCTGATGGACGCCTACAAACGGGCGTTCGCCGCGGAGAAGATCGTCGTGGCCCAGGTGCTGTTGACCCGGTCGGACTTGGAAGACCGGGACCGGTACCTCAATACCCGGAACACGCTCGACGCCCTGCTCTCCCACGGCGTCCTGCCCATCTTGAATGAAAACGACACCGTGGCCACCGAGGAGATCCAATTCGGGGAAAACGATACGCTGGCCGCCCTCGTCGCCTCCAAGATCAGCGCCGACAAACTTTTTTTGTTGACGGACGTGGAAGGATTGAAAACCAGTCTCGACGACGACGGCCGCTTGCTGCCGGAGGTTTTTCAAATCACCCCCGACATCGAAGCCCTCGTTCAAGCGGGCCCGGGTTCCAAGAAAAGCACCGGGGGAATGGCGACGAAGGTCTCCGCGGCGCGGCTGGCGATGGCGAGCGGAGTGGAGGTATGGATCGCTTCGGGCCGGAGGACGGGCGTTGTGACGGAAATATTGGAAGGCCGCGGCGTCGGAACGCGCTTCCAGCCCCAGGCCGAGGCCTTAAACGCCCGTCGGAGATGGATCGCCGCGCGGCGGCCCAAAGGGGCCGTCCATGTCGACGCCGGCGCCGTTTCGGCCCTGGTGTCGGGTAAAAAGTCTCTCTTGCCGTCGGGGATCGTGCGGGTGGAAGGAACGTTTTCTCCGGGAGACGCCGTCCGCGTCGTCGGTCCCGACGGCCGCGAAATCGCCCGGGGGTTGTCGGCGTACGGGTCCGGCGACGTGCAAAAGATCAAAGGCCGCAAAACCTCGGAGTTGGCCGTCCTTTTGAATCTCCCGGATTCCCCTCCGGAAGTCCTGCACCGCAACAATCTGGCGATGCTCTCATGAAGAAACGTCATTCCTATTCCGATCTCCTCCGAATCATGGCCCGCCTGCGGAGCCCCGGAGGTTGCCCCTGGGACCGGGAGCAAACCCATGAGAGCCTCCTTAAGTATCTAAAGGAGGAGTCGCGGGAAGTGGAGGACGCGATCCGGAAGGGAGACACCGAAAATCTTTGCGAGGAACTGGGCGACGTCCTGCTTCAGATCGTCTTCCACGCCCAGATCGCCTCGGAAACCAAGCGATTCGACATGGCCGAGGTGGTGGACGCCCTCTGCCGGAAGCTCATCCGCCGACACCCCCACGTCTTCGGAAAAGCGCGCATGAAGGACTCCGCCGAGGTACTGGCCAAATGGGACGACATCAAACGGACCGAAAAAGCCGCCCGCGCCAAGGACCTGGCCAGAAAACGCTTGACGGTAAAGGGGAAATTCCGCTAAAATCGGTGCCCTTATGGAAACCACGACCTATGCCATCATCAAAACCGGGGGCAAGCAATATCGCGTGGCCCCGGGCCAGAAAATCCGCGTTGAGAAGATCGAAAAGATCGCGGGAGAAGACATCTCTTTCGACGTGTTGTTCGTGAAAGACGGCGACAAGACGCAGACGGGGAAACCCGTCGTCGCCGGCGCCTCCGTCACGGGCCAGGTGGTCCGCCAGTTCAGGGACCGGAAACAGCTGGTCTTCAAAAAGCGCTCGAAGAAAGGGTATAAGAAACTTCAAGGCCACCGCCAAAACTTGACGGAAGTCCTGATCAAGTCCGTGGCCGCGGCCTAATCGGAAAAATCCCATGGCTCATACAAAATCTCAAGGTTCCTCCACCAACGGCCGCGATTCCAACGGCCAACGCCTCGGCGTCAAAACGTTCGGCAGCGAAAAGATCCACGCCGGATCCATTATCGTCCGCCAGCGCGGCACCAAGTTCCACCCCGGCTTGAACGTCGGCATGGGCTCGGACAACACCCTCTTCTCCAAAATCAACGGAGTGGTGAAGTTCGAATACATGCGCGGCAGCATCGGCCGCGAAGGCGGCCGCCGCCGCGTCAGCGTTTATCCCGCCGCCGCAGCCACAGCGTAACGAATCAGTTTTCGAACAAAAAGCCCCGCCTTCGAAAGAAGGTGGGGCTTTTTAATGCGCAAACTAGGATCGTTTTACCGTTCGGCCGCCTGCACCGTGTTCCACAGGAGCATGGCCACCGTCATGGGACCCACGCCGCCGGGGACGGGCGTGATGGCGAAAGCCCGCTCGGAGGCGGACGCGAAGTCCACGTCTCCCACCAACCCTTTTTCCAACCGGTTGATGCCAACATCAATGACGACGGCGCCGGCCTTCACCCAATCCCCCTTAACAAATTGAGGCTTGCCGATGGCCGCCACCAGGAT
>PMLF01000003.1 GCA_003158755.1 Elusimicrobiota bacterium
CGAAGCCGAATTCCTGGCTCGGGGCGGCAACGGGACGTCCGGCCAAAGCGGCCATGCCGGGAGCGTGGGGGCCGCCGGGACCAGCGGCCAACCGGGGGCGGCAGGCCAATCATACTGGTACGAACCCGGCGGCGCGGGCGGCGACGGGGCCGCCGGCGGCATCGGCGGGACGGGTGGGACGGGCGGAACGGGCGCCGTCGGAAGCGGCGGCGCTGGCGGGACGATCCGTCTCTCCGGGACCGACGTGGAAACCACGTATACCCTTGTTGACGCTCTCGGCGGCGCTGGCGGCGTCTACGGTGGAAGCGGCCGCTTGGTGCTGGACACAAACACCACGGCCAAGAACCCGACCGTTTACGGGTATTTGCAGAAGTACAGCGGTTCGACGGCCCCGGACCCGATGGCGGACCTGGGCGCCGGACCCGTTTCCACGCCTTTGATTCCGGACCTCGTCGGCGGCGCGGAAGCCTACGGCCTCCTGTCGATGAACGCCCTCACCCTTCTTTCTTCCGCCGTGTTCGCAAGCGCCCCCTCCGACGCCGGGATCGCGATCATCCGCCTGGACAATGGGATCGCCGGATTGATCCCCGACTTCGCGGGTTACGATTTGGTCCTGGTGGTGAACCTCACCGGGCAGCCCTTTAGGGACCCGGCGCTTCGGATCGGCTCGACCGGCACGCCGCAGGCCTTGCTGACCGGCGGCTGGAGAACGTCCGCGACATTCGGCGGCACCGGCGTCCCCAACGTGTTGGCCGAACTCGGTCCCTACGCGGTTTACGCGTTGCTGGTCCCCGAGGCCGCCCAGCAAATCACTTTCTCCGCCATCCAGCCGGGCGACCAATTCGACGTCGAGTTCACGTCCACGGTCAAGACGCTCAAGAACGGCTCCGTCCTTTATGTCCGCCCGCCGGGACTCACGGTCGTCCTGAACCAGCAGACCACGCGCGACGATCTGACCCTGGGCGGTCGGCCATTCGAAATCGTGGGCACGATCACCGTCCCCGCCGGCACCCAGTCCATCGGGGTGGGCATCCAGGACGCCACGGGCGGCCTGGTGGCGGCCGACGCGGTCCTGTTGCGCCGGGTGGACCCCGCGTCGCCGGCCACGCCGCTCGCGTTGCTGCCGAACCTGACCCTCCTGACCTTGACGGACAACCCCCTGGACGACCGCACCCACGACCTCATCGCGCCCCTCTTGGAAGCCAAAGGCGTCCAGGTCGAGATGACGCCTGATGCGGCCCCCGTGATCACCCCCATCCCGAACCAGCCCGGCACGCCCGGCGCCTTCTCTTTTAACGGCAACTCCTCACTCCGGATCGCTTCTACCCCGACGCTGACGGCCCACGACTCGCTGACGCTGGAAGCGTGGATCCTCCCCACGGGAGCCGGCACCGGCGTCGGGGACGGCGGCATCATCATCAACAAGGAGGGCGAATACGAAGTTGCCCGATTCCAGGACGGCACGATCCGTTGGGCCTTCGCCGACGCCGCCCCCGGATGGACGTGGATCAACACCGGCGTGGTGGTCCCGTTGAATCAATGGACGCACGTCGCGGTCGTGTTCGACAACGGCGACGTTTCCACCTACATCAACGGCCAGCTGGTCCACTTCTACGACGGTTCGGGCGTGATCGGCGACATGGATACCTCGGAAAACGACCTATGGATCGGCGAGCGGCAGAGCGCGTATTTGCAGGGCTTCCAAGGCCAAATCGATGAGGTCCAAGTCTGGACAGTCGCGCGGACCCAGGCGGACATCCGGGCCGCGATGAACCGGGCGCTCGCCGGGAACGAGCCGGGTCTCGCCGGTTATTGGACCTTCGACGACCCAGGCGCCGCCCTGGCCTATGACGGCACGGGCCGCGGCCAGAACGGGACCCCCGTTGGGGCCGTCCGGGTTCTGGGGCCGGTGCGCATCGACGCCTCCGATCCCGACGGCGATCCTTTGACCATCCAGGCGGCGAGCGACGACTACCATGTCACGCCCACCCTGGACGGAACGAACCTGACCCTCACCCCCGCCGCCGGTTTCGCCGGGACGGTCAGGATCACGGTGACGGTCACGGACGGCCCCGTCGGCCGAGGCAACTCAAGGGGGCGCAGCGCCCAGATGTCCTTCAACGTGACCTTCGGGATGCAGGCGGTGTACGGCACGATTTGGAACGATCGGAACGGCGATGCGGTCCAAGAAGCCGGCGAGCCGGGCGTGGACGGGCAACTCGTCTTCCTTGATCGGAACGGGAACTTGGTCCAGGATCCGGGCGAACCGGTGACCTACACCGACGCCAACGGCGACTACGCCTTCCGAAACGTGCCCGTCGTCGCGCCCCTGGCCATCACCCCGGCGGCCGTGACGGCGACGAGCAGCTCCGCGGCGGACGGCGGCACGTCCGAGATGACGACGGCCGGGACCTTCAGCGGCCTGGAGACGACTGTTTCCACGGTGACTCTTAAGTTCACGGCAGAAAGCCTGTGGTCGCCTTATGGGGAAGAGAAGGACTTCGTCCTGACTTCCGACATGACGGCCGCCAATAGGACCGTGTCGGACTTGGTCGCGGAAATGAACAATTTCTTCCAGGCTAACCAGATGTACCCCGCCGTTTGGGCCGAAACCGATGGCAGCCAAATCTATTTGTTGTTTAACAACAACAGCTTATTCCCAACCACCTATTATTTGGAGGCCTCGACTCGGACCGTCGTGACGGACAACATGGGGGGCGATTCCATCCACACCGTGAGCGATTTGACGGTGGGCGGAGGATTGGGTTTTGGGCCGATTCAGATCGTTACGGTGGGCCCTTACGGCTTTGTGGAGATGGCCGCGAACAACCCAACCACGCCGTCGGGCGGGGCGATCACGGCCGCGAAGATAATCACGGTTCCCGGGAAAACGACCGTGCAAACATCCGCGGAACTTCTCCTGAAAGTCGGAACGGCTCAAGCCGACCTCTTGGTGACCCCTGAAATGGCGGCGGGCAACCTGACCGCGGAAGACCTCTTGGGCGACGTCCAATCCCTGTTGTCCTCCCTGGGGATGGGTTCGTCCGTCGCCGTCGGGCTGGACTCGGCCGGCCGGTTGACCTTTACCGTGACATCCCCCTCGGGCGCGCAGACCCTTTCGGTTCAAGCGGATATGCGCCTCCTCGTCACGCAAATGCTGACGCTTCCCGATGGATATGTCGTGAACAGGACCGTCTATACGAACACAAGCCCCGGCGCCCTCGGGTTCGGCGCCAACGCCTCGGCGACGAGCGTGGACCGCTCCTATTACGTCGTGCTCGTGCCGCCCGTGGGCTGGACACCGACGGTGGGCGTCACGTCCACGCCGGAGGGCCCCATCAGCGTGACGCCGGTCCTCTTCAACGCGGCCGGCCAGATCGCCTCGGGCGTGAACTTCGGCCTCTCGCAGGTCGTCACCTACGACATCGGGCCCGACCGGACCGCAAACGAGGGGTCGCCGGTCGCTTTCACGGTGAATGCGACGGCTCCCGCGGGCCGCGAAGGCGACGGTTTCTCTTACCTGTGGCATGTTGAGACGGAGAACGGCCAAATCGTGGCGTCGGGGACGGGACCCCACTTTACATTTATCCCCGGGGATGAGGGCCTCTACAAGGTTTTCGTGACGGCCACCGACCTGTACCTGGCTTGGACGGGTTACGCCACCCAGGCCCTCCTCACGGTCTATAACGTCACCCCCACGGTGAAGGCGGGACGCGACCGAAATGCCGTGGAAGGGGAAGTCGTTACGCTCTCCACCGCCTATGCCGACCCCAGCACGGTCGACACTCACACGGCCGTGATCGACTGGGGTGACGGCTCCAAGCCTTGGTCCGGACCGGTTTCCGGCGGACGCTTCGTGCAAACGCACGTATATGCCGACGATGGAATCTACACGGTGACCATCCAGGTCACGGACGAGGACGGAGGCGTGGGCACGGATTCCATCATTGTGAAGGTGGCGAACGTAGCCCCGGTCCTCCAGCCGATCGCGGACGTCGGTTTCAACGAGGGCACGGTTCTCAACCTGACCGCGCAAATCAGGGACGCCGGGACCCTGGACACCCACACGGTCAAAGTGGGTTGGGGCGACGGGACGGCCGAGACCGTGGCGGTGGCCGAGCGGCCCTACGGGCCTCCGGGATCCCCCGAGGGAATGACCGGCACAGCCGCGCTTACCCACCTTTACGCCGACGACGGCATCTACCAGGTGACGGTGGCCGTGGCCGACGACGACGGCGGCGTGGCCTTCCAGGTCTTCACCGTGACGGTGGCCAACCTCCCGCCCCGGGCGGCGGGCGACGCCTACACCATCGACGAGGACACCCTCCTTTCCGTCCCGGCGCGTGCGGGGGTTCTGGCCAACGATTACGACGTCCCGGCGGACCCGCTGACGGCGCAGCTCGTCACGGGGCCGGCGAACGGGACCCTGGTCTTCAACGCCGACGGCTCCTTCACTTACATGCCGGCCCTGAACTTCAACGGGACCGACTTCTTCGTTTACACCGCCTGGGACGACGAGGGCGCCGGTTCGGACCCCGTCAAGGTCGTGATCACGATCAACCCCGTGAACGATGCTCCCGTGGCCGCGGCCGCCTCCTATCGGACCGATCCCAACACCGCCGTGAAGGGTACGGTGACGGGGACGGACGTGGACGGCGACGCGATCAGTTTCGTCGTGGTTTCAGCCCCTCAGAACGGACGGTTTGCAATGAATGAAGAGGGGGCTTTCATCTACATTCCCCGCCCGGGCTTCACCGGCGAGGATGATTTCTCCTTCGAGGCGTTCGACGGCCAGCTCACCTCGGACCCGGCGGTGGTGAGGATCATGGTGGACCAGCCCATCCGCCTCGTCGGCCTCGGGTTGGACGGCGCCATCGCAGGGGCCCAGGTCTCCGTATACGCGGGGGACACGCTCCTGGCCGGCCCGGTGGTCACGGACGATAACGGCCAATTTGTCTTGGAAATCCGGCTGGGTTTCACGCCGAAAGACGAGGGCCTCCGGATCGACCTGGTCCAACCGGAGAAGGGAATTCACCTGGTTTCACTTACCCGCCCCGTCGGGGAACTTGAAAACCTTTTGGGTTCGGATGGGACGATCACCTTTAAGGAAGCCCCGGAGCTCGTTGTCAGCAACATAACGACCGCCCGCTTCGCCGTCATGGATTCGAACGACGACGGGCAAGTGAGCGCGCAGGAGACATCGGCCTTCGGAGCGGCGCTCCAGAGCGACCCGGCCGGCGTCGTGCGGCGGATCCGAGACTTGGCGAGCATCTTGAAGGCGGTGGTGGACGGCGGGGCGGCGATGCCCGACGGGACGGCTGACACCCTGGCGTTGGCCC
The DNA here is from genome assembly GCA_003158755.1 of Elusimicrobiota bacterium. Taxonomy (GTDB): domain Bacteria; phylum Elusimicrobiota; class Elusimicrobia; order FEN-1173; family FEN-1173; genus FEN-1173. The sequence goes on from PMLF01000003.1 coordinate 5,340, forward strand.
AGGGGTTCGACGGCGACGGTGTCAACGCGGACGCCGAGACCGGCGCCCGTCAGTCGTTCCTTGAGGCCAATGCCGACGCCGTGGCGAACGCCTACAGCGGAATGCTGGAAGACCCTCTCTTGGCGGAGCAGTTGGCCCTCTACGCGGATAACGCGCCCTTCGTCTCCAACGATCGGTTCACCACGGGCCAAGAAACGGTTCTCTCTTCGGCGGCGCCCGGCGTGGCGGCCAATGACGGCGACTTGGATGGGGACCCAATTCAGGCGGTGCTCGTCCAAGGGCCCGCGCACGGAACCTTGACCTTCAACGCCGACGGCTCTTTCTCCTACCTTCCCGCCCCCGGCTTCGTGGGCGCGGACGCGTTCTCGTATTACCTGACGGACGGTTTGCTCTCGTCCGTTTCCGCGACCGTATCCCTGAGCGTGGTCAACGTGCCCCCCACGATCCAGTCGCTAAGCCTGGACAGGACGAACATCTTGGAGGGAGATACCGTGTCCCTGACCGGGTCCTTCACCGACCCCGGGAGCCTGGACACCCACACCGTGACGGTCGATTGGGGCGACGGGATCGTCTCCGCCGCCGTGGACCCCGTCGCCCGGACCTTCTCGGCAGGTCACCTCTACGCCGACGACAACCCATCGGGCACCCCGGCGGATTCCTACACGGTTTCGGTGACGGTGAAGGACAACCTTGGCGCCTCGACGGCGGCGGCCGCGGGCGTCGTCACCGTCGCCAATGTTCCTCCGTCCTTCGTCACGTTTACCAACAACGCCCTGATCCCGGGCGACGTGCTACCCGGCGACCCCGTCACGGTCATGGGGACCTTCACGGACCCCGGGCCGGACGTCCACACGCTGGTCATCGACTGGGGCGACGGCTTGTCCCAAACCATGACCCTTAAGCTGGGCGCCCGGGAGTTTTCGCTGACCCATCTCTACGCCAACCCCGGTCTCTACACGATCGGGGCGACCTTGACGGACGACGACACCGGGACAGCCGCGGCGTCCACTATGGCGTTCCTTTCCGGCGTGGGCCTGCGGAACGGAACCCTTTACGTCATCGGTACCCCGGGGAACGACAACGCCGAAATCTCCCTGGCCGCGGCGGACAAGATCACGGTGACCGCCGACTTCCCCATCGGCCCCGCGGTTTACGTTTTCTCCGCGGCGGATGTGACCTCCATCGACGTCCGGCTCTTGGGCGGGTCCGACGCTCTCAAAGTCGTCGGGACGGACGGCGACGACGCCTGGACTGTCCAAGACGGCTCCATCGCCGGCCTGGGCCGGACGATGACTTATCAAGGTGTCGAAACCCTGGCGCTGGACGGCGGGGCGGGGAACGATTCTATCGATCTGCTCAGTCCCACGGCCCCGGACATCCTAATAGCGGGCGGCAATATCTCTCTGACTGGAAACGTGAGCGGGCCGGTGGAGATCGCGGTCTCGGGAAACCTCGTCGTGGACGACTTGACTCTCGGCCAACCGTCGGAGAAGCTAACGGCCGGGAACGACCTTTCAATCGGCCGTTTGGAAATGACCGTTCCGGACGGCGTTCTGACCCTTGTTTCCGGCCGCGACATCCTCCAGGGGCCTGGCGGCGGGGCCGCCGGCGTGATTGCCGGCGAAACCGTTTTGGAGGCGGGGCGGAACGTCGGCGCTGGGCCGGACGGCGGGAGCCTGAAGACGCAAGTCGCCGGCCTGACTGTTACGGCCGCCGGCGACGTATCCATCGATCAAACCGGCCTTTTGAAAGCGACCGTGACCGCTCACGGCCTGACCGCACGGTCGGACACGGCGATAAATCTGAACACCACCGTGGACAGCGCGGACCTCCAATGCCCCGGCGACATTACCGTCGTGGAATCCGGCGACTTGACGGTCCAAAACGTCTCATCGGGCGGCAACGTGAAGCTCCTTGTTTCCGGGGGCGCGACGTCGACCGGCGTAATCTCCGCCTTGAACCTGGAGGTTATTGCCGGAGGCGCCCTCACCCTTTCCACCGACGTCCAGACGCTGTACGTGAACGCCCCCTCCGCCGCGATCACCGAGCGGGACGACGTGACCATCACCGATGAGGCGGCCTCTCTCGCGGTGACGACCCAAACGGCCGGGGACGTCAGTATCTCCTCCCCGGGAAGCATGACCCTCGCCGCCGCCAACGTATTTGACGGCGCCCTGACCGTCACAGGTGTCGGAGACGTGGTCATCACCGGTCCGGCGGCCGCGCATTCCGTGTCGCTCACGGGAGTCAACGTGCTCAGCGCCGGCTCGGGTCTCGTGGCGGGAGGCGACCTGAAATTGAACGCCGTAAATACCATCATCCTTTCGACCCGGGTGGATACGGTCTCCGCCCAAGCCGCGTCCATCACGATCAGCGAGGCGGATACGATCACCCTCAACGACTTGACGGCGACCGGAGGATCGATCCAAGTGACCGCCGGCGGCGATGTGACGATCCTTGGGACCGTGTATACCGGCCCGGCCGGGAGCGTCGTCCTGACGTCCTCCACGGGTCAAATCCTCGCGTCGGGCGGCCAAGTCGTCACGGAAGTTTTGACAGCCGGCGCCGCGACCGGGATCGTCTTGAACACCCAGGTCGCGGACTTGACGGCGACGGTCACTTCGGCGGGGAATATAACGATCCTCCAAACCGGGGGGATCATCCTTCGAAGCCTCGTCACCCCCCAGGGAACCGTCACGGTCACCTCGAGCGGCGATATGCAGATCGGCCTGATACAAACGGACAAGACGGCGGGAGTCATCAAGCTGACATCCTCGGCGAACATTTATGAGCTGGCGCCGGCCGACGATGCGGCCGACTTGGTTGGGTACGAGGCCGACATTCACCCGGCCGGGGAATTTGGGAGCGCCGCCAACCCGGATTTGAATTTGGAGCTGGATGTTGCGTTCTTGAATTATTCGGGAGGCGATTTCTGGGCCCAATGCGCCGGTCCCGTCGACGTGACGATTTCAACGACCGGCGCGGTCCACTTGACGGTCGCGGGGGACCTCACGGCGAGAAGCATCCAGTCGCCCGACGTCACGCTGACAACCACCCAGGGCGGGAACATCATTGCGGGCCTGATTAACGCGGGTTCTAGCGGGGTGGTGGTCCTCAACGCCACCGGGTCGATTGCGGATCTGCCGGGCAAAATCACCGCAACAT
>PMLF01000071.1 GCA_003158755.1 Elusimicrobiota bacterium
CTGTCAGCGATCAGCTGTCAGCTAAGTCAAAATTGCATTTGCTGAAAGCTGATAGCTGATAGCTATTCGCTATTTTGGAGGACAACATGAAGAAAAAAGAAATTCTAGCCAACGTTTTGCCCGAGGAGACCCGCATCGCCGTCTTGGAGGACGGCCACTTGACGGAGTTCCTCATCGAACGGCCCCAGCTCGGAATGGCCAAGCTCGTCGGCAACATTTACAAGGGCCGGGTCGAAAACGTCCTGCCCGGCATCTCCTCGGCCTTCGTCAACACGGGCTTCGAGAAGAACGCCTATCTTTACGTCACAGACGTCGTGAGCGATTCCAAAGACCGCCACATCGAGAAGATGATCCAGCGGGGGGACCACATCATGGTCCAGGTGGCGAAGGAAGCCATCGGCACCAAAGGCATGAAAGTGACCATGGACATTTCGCTCCCCGGCCGCTACCTGATCTACATGCCCAAGGGCGAACACGTCGGCGTTTCCAAGAACATCGAGGACGATAAAGAGCGTTCCCGCCTCAAGCGCGCCATCGACGCCTTAAGCCCCAAAGGCGGCGTGATCGTGCGCACCGAAGCGGAAGGCGCCGAGGAGGGCGAGCTCCAGCACGAGATGAAGTATCTGATCCGCCTCTGGGAGGGCATCCAAAAGAAATACGAAAGCGCCCAACCCGGCTCCCTGATCCACCGGGAGCTCGGCCTCACCTTCCAGGTGGCGCGCGACCTCATGACCGACGAAGCCCAGATCTTCCTCATCGACGACAAAGACGAATACCGCGACGTCCGCGGCTTCGTCGAAATGCTGGCCCCCGAACTGGTCGACCGCGTCCAGCACTACACCGGCAAAACCCCCGTCTTCCAAGCCTTCGGGGTTGACCGGGATTTGTCCACCGTCCGCCAAGCCCGCGTGGACTTGCCCAGCGGAGGCTACCTCATCATCCAAGAGGCCGAGTCCCTCTGCGCCATCGACGTCAACACCGGCAAGTTCGTCGGCAACCGCTCCCAGGAGGAGACGGTCACCGCCACCAACATCGAAGCCGCCACCGAGGTCGGCAAGCAGCTCCGCCTGCGTAACATCGGCGGCATCATCGTCATCGACTTCATCGACATGCGCTGGCGCCGCAACCAGGAAAAGGTCGTGCAAACGCTACAGGAAGCGACGCGAGGCGACCGGGCCAAGATCAAAATCCTCCCAATCACGCGCTTGGGCCTCGTCGAGATGACCCGCGAACGACGAAGAGAATCCCTGCTCCAATTGTTGACCGAAGCCTGCCCCGAATGCGAAGGCTCCGGCCGCGTGCTATCGCCCGAGTCCATGTATCTGCGAATTCAAAAGGAAGTCCTGGAAATCACCCAAGGCCGCTCCGAAGGCAGGTTAAAGGTAACGGTCTGCCCCGAAGTAGGCCAATTCCTGAAGGACCACCAAGACCGCCTGGAAAAAATAATCAAACGCCCCGCCGAAATCCTGATCGACGGCACCCTCCCCTGGGAGGACTACCGAATCCTGATCGACTAGAAGCGATCCCAAATCTTCTTTTCAAAAACGGTATCCGTTCAGGAGGTTACTCCCTCTCCCGCCCCTCTGCCGCGGGTGCCTGCGGCCTCTGGCGCTTTCGCAGGCCCGGGGCACCTTCCCCCGCAAGCGGAAGAGAGTGTAACCCCCTGAACGAAAACAAAGGAGCGGAGGTGTAATGGACCCATTTTTTCAGGCCGCGATGGAAGAAGCCCGCCGGGGCTTGGCTGAGGGAGGCATCCCCATCGGCTCGGTGATCGTCCACCAGGGGAAAATCATCGGCCGCGGGCACAACCGTCGCGTCCAAAAAGGAAGCGCCATCCTCCACGGAGAAATGGACGTTCTTGAAAATGCCGGCCGCCGGTCCGCCGGCGTCTATCGCCAGTCGGTGCTGTACACCACCCTATCCCCGTGTGCCATGTGCAGCGGCGCCATCCTGCTTTACGGCATTCCCACGGTCATCGTCGGCGAAAATCAAACGTTCCTGGGCGAAGAAGCCTTATTGCGAAGCCGCGGCGTGAAAGTCGAAGTCCTTCAAGACCCCTCCTGCGTGGAGATGATGAAATCCTTCATCGCCTCCCATCCCGAACTCTGGCACGAGGATATCGGAGTTTGATCGACTCGCGCGGAGTTGGAAAGGCCCTCCCCGGCTCCGGTGTACTCCTCGATCTTGAAGGAATCTCCGTCGACGTCCGGCGCAAGAACATCAAATACATCCACTTGCGCGTTTATCCTCCGTCGGGCTGCGTGCGGATTTCTTCCCCGTGGCGGATGAGCCTTGAGTCCCTCCGCCATTTCGCCCTCTCCAAACTGTCCTGGATCAGGGAACAACAGAAAAGGTTCCAAGAGCACGCGCGCGAGAACCCCCGCGAGTTCCTCGACCAGGAAAACCATTGGGTGTGGGGAACCCGATATCCATTGAAGATCGTCGAAGAGGCAAGCGCCCCCCGGGTGGAATTGGAGAACGACCGGATGATTTTGCGGGTCCGTCCCGGCGCCGGCCACGAGAAAAAACGTGCGTTGATGGAAGCCTGGTACCGGGACCAAGTGCGAAAGTCCGCTCCGCCGTTGGTCGAGAAATGGGCCCCGATCCTGAACGTCCAAGTGAACCGAATCTCCGTTCGAAAGATGAGGACCCGGTGGGGAAGCTGCAGCCTCCGATCCGCCCACATCCGCTTCAACTCGCGCCTCGCCGAAAAGCCCCGCGAATGCCTCGAGCACGTCGTCGTCCACGAACTGGTCCACCTCCTGGAACCGTCCCACAACCACCGTTTCAAATCCCTGATGGACCAATTCCTGCCCCCCTGGCGGGCGTACCGAAAAATCCTCAAAGGCCCTCAAGGATGCGGCTAACCCGATTAATTGTAACCGTTCAGGGGGTGTGGAATTTTCCGTCGTAGGGGCGGGTCTAAGACCCGCCCCCAACAAAAAGGCCTCTGGCGGGGGTTGATCCACTCCCCTGAACGATTACGATTTTCGGACGTTGCCGGCCCGCCCCCGACAATGGCATCATTCTGAATCGACCCCACACGGAGCGACCCATGGACTTCATCGACTTAAAAAAACAACAGTCCCGCATCGCGGGCAGCCTGAGGCGCCGCCTCGACGCCGTCCTCGCCCACGGCGCCTACATTCAAGGCCCCGAAATCGTCGAGCTGGAAAAGCAGCTCGCCGCCTACGTCGGGACGAAACACTGCCTCGCCTGCTCCAGCGGCACCGACGCCCTCGTGATCCCCTTGATGGCCTGGGGCATCGGCCCCGGGGACGCCGTCTTCACGACGCCTTTCACTTTCGTCGCCACGGCCGAAGCCGCCGCGCTCGTGGGCGCCACCCCCGTTTTCGTCGATGTAAACCCCGACACCTTCAACATCGAACCTGAGTCCCTGCGCCGCGCCGTTCGCCGCGTCAAGGCGGGCGAGCGGCCGAGCCCCGGCGCTCCGTCGGGCCTCAAAGCCCGGGCCGTGATCCCCGTGGACCTCTTCGGCCTCCCCGCCGACTACGATGCCCTGAACGCCGTCATCCGCGAGGAGGGTTTGTTACTGTTGGAGGACGCCGCCCAAGGCCTGGGGGGGATCTATAAAGGAAAGAAGGCCGGATCTTTTGGTCACGCGGGCGCCACCAGCTTCTTCCCAGCCAAACCCCTCGGGTGCTACGGCGACGGCGGAGCCGTCTTCACCGACGACGACGCCCTGATCGAGGTCCTCCGCTCCATCCGCGTCCACGGCCAAGGAACCGATAAATATGAAAACGTAAGGATCGGCATGAACGGCCGCCTGGACACCCTCCAAGCGGCGATCCTCCTCGCTAAGCTGGAAATCTTCGAGGACGAGATCGTCGCCCGCCAGGAAGTCGCCGCGCGCTACAACCGCGGTCTTGAGGGCGTTGTCCAAACCCCAAAAATATTTTCGCACTCCCGTTCCGCCTGGGCTCAATACTCGGTCTTGACCGATCATCCCGCCGACGCCATGGCGAAGCTGAAAGCCGAGGGCATCCCCACCGCCGTCTACTATCCCAAGCCGCTCCACCTCCAAAAGGCGTTCGCCAATCTCGGTCACAAGCCCGGCGATTTCCCGGTCTCCGAGTCTTTCTCAAAACGGATCTTCAGCCTGCCCATGCACCCGTATTTGAGCGCCCCCGATCAAGAGAAGGTGATTTCGGCGGTCCGCTCGGCGGTTCGGGGGAAGGCGGATCCGCGGTGAACCTTTCCGTCGTCATTCCCGCCCACAATGAGGAGGGCGTCATCGCCGGCACGCTCCGGGGCCTTTACGCGGAATTGAAGAAGGAAGGGGTCCCGCACGAAATCGTGGCGGTGAACGATCATTCCACCGACGGGACCGGAACGATCCTCCGCGGCCTGTCGGCCGAAATCCCGACGTTGCGCGCGGTGGAGAACGCGTCCGCCGGCGGGTTCGGCCACGCCGTGCGTTTCGGGCTGGAACGTTTCACGGGCGACGTCGTGGCCGTGTATATGGCCGACGCGTCGGACTCTCCGGAGGACCTCGTGCGCTTTTACCGCGTCATGTCCGACCAAGGCGTCGATTGCGTGTTTGGCAGCCGGTTTTCTCGCGGGGGGCGGACGGTGGATTACCCGCCCCACAAATATATCCTGAACCGCCTGGCCAACCGGTTCATCCAAGCGCTTTTTCGCCTGCCGTACAACGACATCACCAACGCCTTCAAGATGTACCGCCGTTGCGTGATCGAAGGTGCCCAACCGCTTTTAAGCGCCCACTTCAACCTGACGGTGGAGTTGCCCCTGAAGGCCATCATTCGAGGATACCGTTACGCCGTTGTCCCCAACGCTTGGGTCAACCGCAAGGCGGGAGTTTCAAAGTTGAGGATAAAGGAAATGGGGTCGCGATATTTGTTCATCGTTCTGTATTGTTTCATTGAAAAGTGGCTTTCGCGGGGAGACTACCGGCGGAGAGATCTTCCGTCCCAAGGGGAGGGCCGATGAAAACCTATCTCTTGACCGGCGGGGCGGGGTTCGTCGGGTCCAACCTGGCGCTCCGGTTCAAGGCGTCCATGGGCGACGGGGCGCGGGTGGTGGCGTTGGACAACCTCCGGCGGCGCGGATCGGAACTGCAATTGCCCCGCCTCCGCGCGGCGGGGGTGGAGTTCGTCCACGGCGACATCCGCCAATTGGAGGATTTGGAGGCCGTCGGACCCGTGGACGTGATGGTGGAGTGTTCCGCGGAGCCGTCGGTCCTGGCCGGGTACGGAGATTCGCCCCACTACGTCCTGCAGACGAATTTGATGGGGACCCTCAATTGCCTGGAAATCGCCCGCCGATACAAGACGGACGTGGTGTTCCTGTCCACCAGCCGCGTCTATCCCATGGCGGTCATCAACCGGCTTCGGTGCGGGGAAAGAAAGACGCGCTTCGCTTTGGAGGATTCCCAAGAGGTCCCCGGCGCGTCGGCCCGCGGATTCTCCGAGGATTTCCCGTTGGAGGGGACCCGGTCTCTGTACGGCGCCACGAAGCTGGCGTCCGAGTTGATGATGCGCGAGTACATGGAAATGTACGGTTTTCGGGGGGTCATCAATCGGTGCGGCGTCCTTTCCGGTCCTTGGCAGATGGGCAAAGTGGACCAGGGGGTCGTGGTCCTGTGGGTGGCGGCGCACCATTTCGGCCGTCCGCTGAATTACATCGGGTTCGGCGGCGAGGGCAAGCAGGTGCGGGATGTCCTTCACATCGACGACCTGGGGGACTTGATCGAGATCCAGCTCCGCGATTTGTCCCGTTACGACGGAAAGGTCTACAATGTGGGAGGCGGGTTGAAGAACAGCGTGTCCCTCCAGGAGTTGACGACCTTGTGCCGCGAGGCGACCGGACGCACCATCCCCATCGCCTCCGTCGCCGAGAACCGCCCCGCCGACATCCGATGTTACATCACCGACAACGGAAAAGTGGAAACGGCCGCGGGATGGACGCCGCGGCGCGACGTCCGTCGTGTCGTCCAGGACGTCTCCGATTGGATCGGCGCCCATTCGGAGGCCCTTCGGCCGCTCTTAACTTCTTAGGGAAGAGAGGAATCGCATGGCGCGCATCGCCCTCATCACCGGTTCCGCCGGGCTCATCGGGTCCCAGGCGGCCCGGTTTTTCCATGAAAAGGGATTTCAGATCGTCGGGGTCGACAACGACATGCGGCGCGTCTTCTTCGGGGACGAGGCCTCCACCCTCTGGAACCGGGAACGGCTGCAATCGGACCTGGCCGGCTACCGACATCACGAGGCCGACATCCGCGACGCCAAGGCCATGGAAACGATCTTCCGTCAATACGGCAAGGATATTTCCCTGGTGGTCCACACGGCGGCCCAGCCTTCCCACGACTGGGCGGCCAAAGACCCGTTCACGGATTTCTCCGTCAACGCCAACGGAACGCTGACGCTCCTGGAGATGACGCGGCTCCACGCGCCGGAGGCGGTGTTCCTCTTCACCTCGACCAACAAAGTCTACGGCGACGCCCCGAACGCCCTGCCGTTGGTGGAGCAGGAGGACCGCTGGGAAATCGATCCATCGCATCCCTACTTCGCTCGCGGGATCGATGAGCGCATGAGCGTCGATCAGTCCAAGCACAGCCTGTTCGGCGTCTCCAAGCTGGCGGCGGACATGCTGGTGCAGGAATACGGCAGGTACTTCGGCATGAAGACGGGCGTCTTCCGAGGCGGGTGCTTGACGGGGCCGGACCATTCCGGGACGCAGCTGCACGGGTTCCTTTCCTATCTGATGAAATGCGCGGTCCAGGGGATTCCGTACACCGTCTTCGGGTATAAAGGCAAGCAGGTCCGCGACAACATCCACAGCTACGACCTGGTAAACATGTTTTGGCACTTCTACCAAAATCCCCGACCCGGGGAGGTCTACAACGCGGGGGGGGGCCGCCACTCCAATTGCTCGATGCGGGAAGCCATCCGCCTCTGCGAAGCCATGACCGGAAAAAAGATGGCTTGGACCTACGCGGACGCCAACCGAAGCGGCGATCACATCTGGTACGTCAGCGACGTGGGAAAATTCCAGAGCCACTTTCCCGAATGGAAATACCGGTTTAGCCTCCAGGACATCCTCGGCCAGATCCATCAGGCGTTCACAGCGGGCGGCCGTTCTTCGGCCGAAAACTGAAGGGCGGGCCGGCTCCCTTGACAAACCCGCGGGGGCGGTGTATATAATGTTTAGAACGTTTTAAACGGAGAGAACTCATGCCGCCGGTCCGCCGTCCCGTCCCCGCCCCCGTCCCGTCCCGCTCGTCGGTCGCCGAAACGCTTTCGGCGCGCATCGAATCCCGGAAGGCCCGGATCGGCGTCGTGGGCCTCGGCTACGTCGGCCTTCCTCTGGCCTGCGAGTTCGCCCGGGCCGGTTTCTTCGTGACGGGCTACGACGTCGACCGCTCCCGGGTGGCGTCCCTCAAGAAGAAGATCTCCTACGTGCAGGACGTGTCCTCGGAGACGATCGCTTCGGAGATTCGCTCGGACCGACCACGGTTGTTTCGATATCCCCGGGATCGTCCTCGCGGCCTCGCTGGTGGCCGACTGCCGCAACGCCGCGAAAGGCTTGTCGTCCCCCAAGATCGTCCGACTTTGAAGGACGCCGACGAATGATTTTTTTGTGTCCGTTCATGGGGTCCGATTCTTCTCGTCGTAGGGGCGGGTCTAAGACCCGCCCCCAACAAAAGGGCTTCCGACGGGGATTGATCCACCCCCTGAACGGTCGCCATTTTTGCTTGAACCTCGGGTGACGCCCATGGAATCTTCCCCCACCTTCCAAGCCCGGTTCGCGGCGTTTTGCGGCGAGCTGGCCGAGAGCCTGAGCTTCAATCGCTCCGTCGGACAGATCTACGGCCTCCTCTACCTCTCGCCGGATCCCCTCTCCCTCAGCGACATCGCCGAGACGTTGGCGATGAGCAAAGGCAACGCCAGCCTGAACCTCCGCCTCCTGGAAGAGTGGGGCGCGGTCCACCCCGTTTCCAAGAGCGGAACCCGGCAGGACTATTACCAAGTCAACGACGACCTCCAGGGAATCGCGATCCGCCGGATCCAGGAAGGGATCGTCAAACGCCTCGACCACGCCGAACGGGCGCTCGAGGGGCTGAAGGTCGATTACAAAAGCGCCGGCGTGGCGGACCCGTCGGGGGTGGTGAAGAACCGCCTGAACAAGACCGGCCTCTTCGCGAAGCGGATCCGCCGGGCCTTGAAACTGATCCCGCGCCTTTCCCTGTTCATCGGACTGGGAACGCGATGAGGGGCCGCGGTGGTATGGCGCCCGAAAATATCCCCAGGACGACGGGCGAACGCCGTTTCGAGATCCGCATCCATCCCGGCCGGGCCTCCGCGGCGGAATTCCTGCGGGAGTTCTGGGTTTATCGGGACCTCCTCTATTTCCTGACGATGCGCGAGGTCAGCGTGCGGTACAAGCAGACCGCGCTGGGCGTGCTCTGGGTGGTGCTCCAGCCGCTCTTGGCCGCCCTCGTCTTCGCCGTCGTCCTGGGCCGATGGGCGCACATCCCCTCGAGCGGCACCTCCTACCCGTTGTTCGTCTATTCGTCGATGGTGCTTTGGAACCTCTTTTCCCAGGGGATCACCCGGGCGGGGGACAGCATCATCGCCGACGAAAAACTCGTGACCAAGGTGTATTTCCCCCGGGCCATGATCCCCCTCGGCGCGGCGGCGTCCACCTGGGTGGATTTCGCCGTTTCGTTCGCGCTGCTGGCGGCGGCCCTGGTGTGGATGGGAGGGGGAGCCGTTCGCGCCCTCTGGCTGCTGCCCGTCGCCTTCGTCTTGACGGCCGTCTTGACGTTCGGGTTGGGCGCCCTGATCTCTTCCTTGAACGTCCGCTACCGGGACTTCCGCTACATCACGCCCTTCCTATTGCAGATCGGATTGTATCTGTCCCCCGTGGTCTATCCGGCGTCCTTGGTCCCCGCCCGATGGCGGACCCTCTATTTCCTCAATCCCATGGCGGGGCTCCTCGAAACGTTCCGCTATTCGTTGTTCGGTCGCGGGGAATGGCATGCGGGAGAGCTGGGGATCAGCGCGGGAATGTGCGTCCTCGTCTTCGCGGCGGGGCTGCTGGTCTTTCGTTGGGTGGAACGCGGTTTCTCGGATTACATATGACCGGCGACTCTATGATTTCCACCCGCGGGCTGGGAAAAAAATACCGCATACGCACGGGAGCCGGGCGGGGTTACCGGACGCTGCGGGAGGACCTCGTCGGCATGATCCGGCGGGGGGGCCGGCTTCCGGGCGGAACCGCGGACTTTTGGGCCTTGCGGGAGGTGACGTTGGACGTTCCCCGTGGGGAAGTGCTGGGGATTATCGGCCGCAACGGCGCCGGGAAGAGTACGCTGCTGAAGATCCTCTCGCGCATCACCACGCCCACCGAGGGCGAGGCCGTCCTCCGGGGACGCGTGGCCTCCCTGTTGGAGGTGGGCACGGGGTTTCATCCGGAGCTGACTGGACGCGAGAACATTTTTTTAAGCGGAGCCGTTTTGGGGATGACGCGGCGCGAGATCCGCGCGAAGTACGACGAGATCACGGCGTTCTCCGGCGTGGAGTCGTTCTTGGAGGAGCCGGTCAAACGATATTCCTCCGGAATGAAAATGCGCCTCGCGTTCTCCGTGGCGGCCCACCTGGAGCCCGAGATCCTGCTGGTGGACGAAGTACTCGCGGTGGGAGACGCCGAGTTTCAGAAGAAATGCCTCGGGAAGATGGAGGACGTCTCACGGAATTCCGGGCGCACCGTCCTCTTCGTCAGCCACAACATGGCCGCCGTGCGGAACCTGTGCCGCCGCGTCGTCTGGATGGACAAGGGCGGGATCGTTTCCGATGGGGATCCGCGCCTCGTCATCGGGAAATATCTGGAAAAGGTGGGGGAGTTGTCGTCGATTTCGCTCGCGGACCG
>PMLF01000213.1 GCA_003158755.1 Elusimicrobiota bacterium
AATTCTCCGTCGGAGTGACTTCACAAAAACGGTGAAAAATGATGTTTGTTTCCGCCGGGTGTTCCCCCCTATTTCAAAGGGGGAGGCCAAAAGGCGCTGCTTTCCCTGATCTTTTGGGAAAATCCCGTCCATTACGCAACGGACCTAACAAATGGTATCACTTCGCTCCAAGGCCGCCGGGGAACCCTCCATGTTTCAAAACCAACCGGGGCGGTTTTTGATAAAGTTGGGACATGTACTTGGCGCATTGGCAATTGAAAGAGAAGCCCTTCGAGAACGCGGCGGACCCTCGGTTCCTTTTCCGCTCGGAAAAGCACGAGGAGGCGTTGAACCGCCTGCTTTACGCGGTCCGTGAAAAGAAAGGCGCGGCGATGCTCTGCGGCGTCTACGGCTGCGGGAAGACCCTCATCGCCGAGGCGTTGAAAGAGGAACTCTCCAACACGGGCCGGTACCGCACGGTCCATTTGATCAATCCGTTGACGGACAACGTCGATTTGTTGAGGGAGATCGCCGTTCAACTGGGCGCCGCGGTCGACCCCGCCCTCCCCAAGACGGATATCCTCCGCGTCATCAAGGAGGAACTGGAGACCAACGCCAACGACGGCAAGAACACCGTCGTCATCGTCGACGAAGCGCAGGTGCTGGAAGGACGGAGCGTGATGGAGGAGCTGCGGATGCTCCTCAATTTCCAGCGGAACGGCGAGTTCCTCCTGACGCTCCTCCTCGTCGGCCAGCCGGAACTGAAAGAGAAGATCAACCAGAGCAAGCAGTTCCAGCAGCGCATCGCCGTCTCCTACGCCCTCGGCCCCCTCTCGGCCCAGGAGACCGCCGATTACATTCAGCACCGCCTGAATACGGCCGGACGCTCGACGCCTCTGTTCACTCTGGAGGCGTTTCGGGCCATCATCCAGCTTTCCGGCGGCATCCCCCGGCGCATCAACCACCTCTGCGACCTGGCCCTCATGGCGGGTTACGCCGGCGGGATGCAGGTCCTTGATCAACCCGTCATCCTCGACGTTTCGAAAGACCTGGAGCTGTGAACCGGGGCCGCGGTTTCGTTCCCTTTCTTTGCCTCCTGTCGCTGTCCGCGTTGGTCCGAGGCGCGGACCTTCCCCAACGCAGGATCGTCGCCGTCCTCCACGTCCACACCGCCGTGAGCGCCCGGGGCGTGACCGAGCCCCAGACCTTGGCCGTCCTGGCCGCAAAGAAAAACATCGACGTCCTCATCCCGACGGACCATTTCCTCAATCGCTGGGAGTGGGGCCTGCCGCCCTTCGAGGGTTTGTTCCGGTTTTCTCTCCACCAACGGGACGTGCTTCGGTTCGGGACGGCGCGATACGCCGGCCTCTGGAAAGGTCTGGAGCGCGTTCATCCGGGGCTCTTGATCCTTCCGGGCGTCGAGGCGAACCCGGCGTACTATTGGACGGGCCACCCCGCCAAGGCGAACCTCACCGTCCATGACGCCTGGAGGCATATGTTGGTTTTCGGCCTGTCACCCGAAGCGCTGGAAAAACTTCCCGTCCAATCCAACCCCGAAGCCGGAACGATCGTCTGGAAACGGCTGATATTTCCCGCCGCCGCGGCGGCGCTGGGGATCGCGCTCATGGTCCGTTGGCCCGCCGGTCTCCTGGTGGTTGTTCTCGGATTACTGTGGGGGATCAACCAGCGGCCCTTCCGCCGGTTGCCCGCGGCGGAGTCCTACGACCGCGGCGGCTACCGGGCGGCCCAGGACGTCATCGATTACGTTCGCGGTCGCGGCGGTCTGGTCGTTTGGGCCCATCCCGAAGTGTCGAAATGGATCGAGCCGAAGAAAACGTATCACGGGGCATTTTTGGCGACCGCTCCCTATCCGGAGGCCGTCCTGGAAACCGACGGGGCGACGGGCTTCGGCTATTTCTGGGAGGGTTCCAAAATCGTCGGAGTCCCCGGCGGCCCGTGGGACCAGGTCCTCCGGGGTTACCTCGACGGACGAAGGAAGTTCCCGTTGTGGGCCTTCGGGGAGGTGGACTGGAACGCCGAAGGCCGCGAGGGCGTCGGCCTCGATCAGGTCCAAAATATTTTATGGGTGGGAGAAAAGACGGAGGAGGCGGCCCTGGACGCCTTTCGGAAGGGCCGGTTCTATGTCCTCGAAAAAAACGGAGAGACGGTCCCCGCGGTGGAACGGTGGGAGGCGGCGTCGGATTCAAAAGCCGCCGTGTCCGGAGAGTCTCTTTCGTGGTCGGCGAAGTCTCGGCTGTCGGTCGGAATCAGCGGAACCGGGCGCGTCCGGCTGGAGATAGTGCGGAACGGCGAGCCCTGGGCGAAAAAGGAGGGGGCGCTTCCAGTAACGTGGACGGCGGACATCCCCGAGCCGTCCGGACGCGGGGATTTCTACCGGTTCACCGCGCGAGGGGAACCGGGAGCCATCATCTCAAACCCTATCTTCATTAAGAAGGCTGAACCAGGAGTTTGAGACCTCCCCCCGCCCCTCCTTGCGAAGGAGGGGAGAAAATCACTCCAAGCCTATTTCCCCTCCTTCGCAAGGAGGGGCCAAGGGAGGTATCAAGCCTTAAGTTACCGGCATTGTCGCTAGGAGAGAGGACAGCTTCCGGAGTTTTCGCACGAGCCGCAATCTCCTCCGTCGGGGGAGGAGGATTTGGAGGCGGTTGAAAAAACGGAGAGGATCCGGTCCATCTCCCGGCCGCATTTCCCGCACCGATGGACCGGCGCGTGTTCCACGGGGTCGATATACTCTTCCACCTTCCGGCAGTCGGGACAGCGGTATTCGTAAAGGGGCATTCGGTCTCCCATTGAATTATCTTGATATCGAGGACATATTATCTCATGGTATTGACGAAGCATCAAACGCGGAACTCTAAATGAACCCCCACTCCCGTCCCATTCTCGGTCCCAAAGAAGCCGCCGCGGCGGCTCGCGTCGTTCGGTCAGGACGGCTCATGGGGGGAAAAGAAGCGGAGGCCTTCGAGAAGGAAGCGGCCGCGTTCTTGGGTCTTGGCGGGGCGGCGGCCGTTGCTTCCGGGACGGCGGCGCTGACCTTGGCCCTTCGGGCCTTGGGGGCGGGGCCCGACAAAGAGGTCATCCTCCCCGCCTACGCCTCGACCGCCTTGATCCACGCCGTCCGGCTGGCCGGGGCCGAGCCCGTCCCGGCCGACGTCCATTGGCACGACATGAATATTTCCGCCGCCCAGGCGCGGCGCCACATGACTCACCGCACCGTCGCGGTCGTGGTGGTCCACGGGTTCGGGTCCTCGGCGGAGATGGAACCTCTCCTTAAGGTCGGCGTTCCCATCGTCGAAGACTTGTCCCAGGCCTTCGGGGCCGAGGACTACAACAGGCGAAAGCTCGGGACGTTCGGCCGGGCGGCGGTCGCTTCTTTTTACGCCGGCAACCTTCTGACCTCGGGCGGCGAAGGGGGGATGGTCCTTTCCGACGACCGCCGGGTGCTGGACGCCGTGCGGGACCTCAGGGAATACGGCGGCAAACCCTCCGCCGTTCCTCGCCTGAACGCCCGGTTGACGGAGATTCAGGCCGCCGTGGGGCGGAGTCAGTTGAAGCGCCTGCCGTCCTTCCTGGCCCTCCGCCGCCGTTGGGCGGGTCGGTACCGGGAGGCGCTGAAAGGGCTGCCGCTGGAGCTCCCGTTGCCCCTTTTCGGCCGGGCGTATCACCGGTTCGTCGTCAAGTTCCGGCGGCCCGTCACCGACGAACTATTGGCGCGCTGCCAACGGGCCGGCGTGGAGCTTCGCCGCCCCGTCGAGCGGCCTCTTCATTGGGACCTGCCGGACGCCGGAGCGTTTCCCGTTGCCGAGAGGATATGGCGGCGAAGCCTGTCCCTGCCGATTTATCCGACGTTGACGGAAACCGAATTCCGGCGGATCATCTCCGTCGTAAAGGATATTCTCCCGTAATTTATTGATAACTTAAAAGCAAAGCGGGACATTTTATTCTCTCAAATGAACAGTAAACTTCTTGAAAACCCGCCGAAGGCATCCTATAATGGGGAAACGATTATGCCGCAAAGGACATTCTCCGCGCTTATGACCCGCCTACGAGGGATTCGGTTTTCACCCGAACGGTTCGCCGTCCTTCTCGCCGCTTTCCTCATCGCCCTTCCTTCCGTTTCGTGGGCGAAGCGGAAGGAGGACCAGTTAAGGGATCCGACGAGGGCCTTCTCGTTTGATTTTTCGGCGGGCGATCCCCGGGACGCCCTCGAAGCCTACGTCAATTTCATCCGCCGGACCTCTCCCGGACTGGACGGCCTGCGCGCCCAGTATATGGCCGCCGATCTCCTCTTGGAGGAGGGGGAGTTGGATTCCGCCGCGGCGATCTATCAACAACTGGCCACGGTTTCCCTTTCCGATCAATTTTTCAATTACAGCGTCCTCCAGAAACTGGGCGACGTTTACATGCGCATGGGGAAATATAAGGAAGCCGCCCAGGCCTATGAGGACGTTTCCCAGGGTCCCGTCAAGGCGCTCTACCCCGAATCGACCCTGGGCAAGGCCTCCGCCGCTTTGGCGATGGGGGATCCCAAAAAGGCCTATTTGCATTACCAGGAGCTTTCGGCTTTCCACCCCTATTACCGTACTCAACCGCGACTGCAGCTACCGTTGGGGATGGTCCTGTGGGACATGGGGAAATACGCGGAAGCCCTTGAGTTTTTTAAGAAGGACGCCGAATCCCCCGCGTCGCTTTATTACGCCGGACTCTGCCAGCGGGCCCTCGCCAAGCCTTCCGACGCGGTGTCCACTTTCCGGACGCTTCTGCAAAAACACCCCGGGACGGAGTGGTCGGACCGGGCCACCTTCGAAATGGGAGAGACGTTCTATCAGCAGAACGACTATCCCCTCGCCGCCAAGACACTCGAGGAACTTTCCGACAAGCATTACAAAGGTTTGTGGCACACGCTCGCTCTCTACCGGCTGGCCTGCACCGATTTTCGGACCAAACGATTCAAAGAAGCGGAGGAAAAGCTTTGGACGCTTTATAACGAAGGCGCGACGCCGATGGTGTTGCCCGACGTCACTTACCTCCTTTCCGAGTCCCTCGCCCAACAGAACGAGATCGCTCCCATCGTGAAACTCCTCCAGGCCCAGGCCAAGAAGGGATCTCCCGGCGGCGATTCAACGTTCCGCCTGATCTGGGCCTTGACGGCCTTGGGCCGCTACAGCGAGGCCATTCCCCTCGCCAACGATTACTTGAACGCGGGGTGGGACCCGGAGCTCACGCCCAAGACGCTGCTCGTCCAAGGCTGGGCCTATGAGCACAGCGGCCGGGTTCCCGACGCCCTGGCCACCTATCACTTGGTGGTGGAGCATTTCCCGACGACGCCCCACGCGGCCCGCTCCCTCGAGCTCATGGCCATGAACTATTATCGGTCGGGCCAGTATACGCCGGTGATCACCGAGGTCCGGCACTTGTGGACTCTCCTGCCGCAAGAATTGCGCAAGAAATACCCGGAGACTCTTTTCTGGATCGCCGAAGTGCACCTGGCCCTGAAGAACAGCGGCGACGCCCTCAACTTCTATCAACAGTTCGCGGACCTGGCCAGAGCCGACAACCCGCTGATGGTCCCGGCTTTCCAGGGAATGGCCGTGGCGTCGGCCCAGAACCGCGACTTCGCCAAGGCGGTCGTTTATTTGCAGAGGGCCGTCGACGCCGCCCAGGAGTCGGGCGACAAGGAACTGGCCGCCATCTTGAGCCTCGACCTCGCCAACGCCCACTTCAACGGGAAGTCCTACGAGAGCGCCGCCTCGGCCTACCGCCAATTCCAAAAGGCCGACCCGAAGGACCCCCGGGTCCCCTTCGCCCTTTATCAGGAAGGCATGGCCCTCCACCGGTCCGAATATTATTCCGACGCCGTCAACGCCTGGAACACCCTCGTGACGACGTACCCGAAAGACCCCAAGGCCCCCGAGGCCCTGATGCGCATGGCCAAGACCAAGTTCGACATGGGGAAATCCACCGAGGCGGTCCGGGACTACGAGGCGTTCCTCAAGTCCTACCCCCGAGATCCCCAGGCCAAGGACGTCCGCCTGCAGATCGGCCAGAGCTATTACAACGCCGCCAACTACCCCATGGCCATCGCGGCCTATACCCAGTTCCTGAAGATGTACCCGAAAGACGATCAGTCCGCGATGGTGACGCAGCTGCTCCAGACCTGCTACTACCAGACGAAGATGTCGCCGGAGGAAATCGAGAAGCTCACCGCCGGCCAAGCCAAGACCGGCGTCTTGGCCGACATCTATTGGGAGGAAGCCGCCAAGCTGTACAACGACAAGCAATACGAAAAGGCCCTGGCCGACTTCCAAAAGATCCTCTTCGAGTTCCCGTCGTCGTCGGTGGCCCCCCAGGCCTCCTTCTACCGGGCCGAGTCTCTTTTCTTGCTGGAAAAATACGCCGAGGCGATCCCCGCTTTCGAGAACTTCGTCCAATATTATCCCGCCGACCCTTCCAGGTCCCAAGCCATGTTCCATTTGTCGGTCAGTTTCTTCAACCAGAAGGAATATCCCAAGGCCGGCGCCGCATTCCGGGAGTTCGCCAAGACGTTCCCCGACGACCCCTTGGCGAAGAACGCCGCCTTGAACGCCGGCGTCTGTTTCGCCAAAGCGGCGGACGTGGACGGGGCCGTGGACGCCTACCTGAAATACGCCGCCACCTATCCGGAAGCCGAAGATTTGGGGGCCGTCTATCTGCAGTTGGGGGACTTCTTGGAGAAGGCCGGTCAGCTCGACAAAGCCGCCGACGCCTATTCCCGCGTGCCGGCCAACCGGCCCGAATACGCCCAGGGCCTCTACCAAGCCGCCGAGGTTCACCGCAAGAGGAACGACGAAGCGTCCCAGCTTCAGTCGTACGAAACGCTCCGCCGGTCGTCGGTCAAGAAAGACCCTTACCGCATCGCGGGATTGCTGCAGCTGGCCGAGATGTACGTGGCCAAGAACAATTTCAAGGGCGCGAAGGCGTTGTATGAGGACGTCGCCGCCAACGCCCAGGACGAGCAGAGCGTGTCGCTCGCCAAGGAACAGTTGAAGGTTTTGCAATCGGCCAATCCGTGAAGTGGGGAATGGCGTGATTGCGTTAAGCCGTCTTACCGGCGAAAGCCGGTATCCAGGGAGTCAAGCGGTTCTTTAACACCGGTATTACAACCTGGACCCCGGCTTTCGCCGGGGTGACGATCCTTAAATTACCGGCGTCAGGATGAATTTCTTTTTCCACAAGGCAAGGAGAACATCATGCACGAACTTACGTTTATGGAATTGATGAGAGTCAGTCTGGTCATGCCGGTGCTGCTCGTACTATCGGTCCTGGTGGTTTTGGTTTTTATGGAGCGCGTCTTTTTCTATATGAGGATGGCCAAGATCGATCCCAGGCTGTTTAAGACCATCAAGGACTTTCTTCTCGCCGACAAGTACCAAGAAGCCGAAGCCGCGGCCGGGAAGGGCAAGGGGCTCGTGGCCGAAGCCCTGGAGTCCCTGTTGAACACCGCCCACGGCAAGAACCGCCACGAAATGGACAACATCCTCACCCTCTATTTCCAACGGACGCAGTCGCTTCTGGGCCGGCGCCTCGGGTTCTTCGGCACCTTGAGCTTCATTTGCCCCCTGTTGGGTCTCCTCGGCACGGTGCTGGGCGTTATGACGGCGTTCCGCGACATGGCGCTGTCGGGATCGGGAGGGCCGTCGGTCGTGGCCGCCGGCATCTCGGAGGCTCTGATCTCGACCGCGGCGTGCATCGCCGTGGCCGTCACCTCGGCCCTCATCTTCAACTACTTCAATTTCCGCCAGAAGCACGTTTTGAACAGCCTCAACATTTTCGGCCAGGAGATCATCCTCCTGGTCGAGCGGGGACGAGATGTTTGATAGAAAAAGCCATCAGCGCTCAGCGTTCAGCTGTCAGCTGAGGCAAAAAGAATTGGTTCAGCTGATCGCTGATTGCTGACGGCTGATTTATGGATGATTCAACGAAGGAAGGCGAGGCTTCCGACACCGAGACGATCAACGTCGTCCCGCTGGCGGACTTGACGCTGGTGCTGCTGGTGATCCTGATGGTCATCTCTCCGATGATGACTCAGTCCATGATCCACGTGACCGCGCCGGCCATCAAGTCCGACAAGGACATCACGCCGAAAGAGGACGCGCCCGATCCGGACAAGAAGCCGCTGGAACCCTTGATGATCGCCGTTTCCCCGACGGGGTACACGTTGAACAACGCCCCGGCGGAAAGCCTGGAGCAGTTGTGCAACGCGGTGGCGGCCAGGCTCGCGGAGGAGCCGGAACGGCCCGTCCTCGTCACCGCCGACAAAGTGGTGAACGTCGGCTCCGTGGTCAAGGTCTTGGATTCGGTAAAGCAGAAGGAGCCCGAGATCGCCCGGACCCTGGGGCGGACCGATTTCGCCATCCATTTGTCCCTGCTGAAGAAGGCCGAGGAACCGGAAGGGGAAACGAAGTGAGCAACGAACGGCGGAAGAATTTGGGCGATTCGGCGATCTCGGGGGTCAACATCGTCCCCGTCATCGACCTTTGCTTGGTTTTGCTCGTCATCCTCCTGGTGGTTTCTCCCATGCTGGAGAAGCCCCCGGTGGAAGTGAAGCTGCCCGAGGCCCAGACCAAGTCGGAGAAGGAAAACAACATCTCCGTCACCGTGGCGCCCGACGGTAGGCTGGCGGTCAACACCGACCTCGTCGAGCGGGCCAAGCTGGGGAACGTCCTGAGGGTTTTGCTCCTGGAGCAGGGCACCGACACGGTGGTCATCATCCGGGCGGATAAGGAAGTCCTTTACGGTGAGCTGACGGACCTCCTGAAGATCGTGAAAGACGCCGGGGCGTTGCGGATTTCGCTGGGCACCATCCAGACGAAGGCGGCGACGTGATCGGGAAACTTTTCGCGAGGATCGGTGTCCAAAGGTCATGAGAGACTGGATCCTCGTATACGAAAATCAACCGAGGGGCTTGGACGTCCTCTTCCTGGCGTTAGCGCTGGCGCTCCATGCCCCTTTATTGAACCTCCACATGCAGTCGGCGAAGAAAGCAAAGGCGGGGCACTTCAACCGGACGGTCAACATCGATTACATCGAGCAGAAGGCGTTGGAGCGCAAGAAGAAGCCCGTGGCCTTGCCGCCCGACGTCAAGAAGCTGGAGGAAGCCGTCAAAAGGAGGGAGGCCGAAATGAAGGCGGCCCTGATGCGGCGAGCCGCTCCCAGGCCGGTTGCGGTCCCCAAGCCCCAGGTCCAACAAAATTTGGCGGGACCGATGGACGCGGGCAAGATCCAAATGGAGTTGAAGAAGCAAATGGACCAGAAGGCCCAACAGATCATGAAGGATAAAAATTTTCTGGACAAGGCGGGCCAGCTCTCTTCGGCGGCCGCCAAGAAGGAGCTCAAGATGGACGCCGGCGCCGCCGCGATCAAGATGGGGGCCAAGCCGTTGCCCCTTCCCGGTGGGCCGGGCGGCTCCGTCGTCAAAGGGCGGAGCGGTTTCACCGTGGCGGAAAAGGCCATGCCCATGGGGATCGGAGGCGGGGACGAGGCCGGATTGAAGATGGGCGGCCCCGCGCCCGTGGTGGTGCACGTTGGAGCCCGCGCCAAGGCCGACGCCTCGATCTTGTCGGCCGTGGCGGTCAAGGACCGCGGGTCCCTTCAAGACAAGGGGGGCGGCGGGCCCGGACCCGGGACGGCCGGCGGCATCGGCGGTTTGGCTTTGGGTTCCGCCAAAGGGGGAAAAGCCATCGCCGTGGCCGATTCTTCGCGCGGATCGCCGCTTCCGCTGCCCCCGACGTCGACGCTTTCGTCCGGGAAATCGTTTTCGGATAAGTCTTCCGGCGGGTCGGCCTCCGCCTCGGGGCCCCGCTCGGGAGCGAGTCTCCCGACCGTGGATGCCATCGCCCGACGGCCGGTGGCCCGCTCGACGAAGCCCATGTTCCAGATCACGGGGCCTTTAGAAAAACGCCCCGTTGTTTCCAAGGTCATTCCGGAGTATCCTGAATGGGCCAAGGCCAAGGGGATCGAGGCGGCGGTCAGCCTGCAGTTCACGGTGTCCCCGGAAGGGTTGGTGAAGAACTCCATTATCGTTCTGCGGGGATCGGGCTATCCCCAATTGGATCAGACGGCCATCGATGCCTTGAAACAGTGGCGTTTCCAACCGCTCCCGCCGGACCAATACCGGGACGAGGTGGGCGCCATCACGTTCGCGTTCTCGGTCAGGTGAATTTATGAAAACAAAGATGAAATGGATCGGGATTTTCTTCTTGGCCGCCCCCGTGGCGCTGCTCGCGGGAGAGAAAAAGAAGGACGCTCCGGCGGGCGCCGCGGATTCCCTGGACGTCACCATCACCGGGGAAGCCCGGGACGAAATCCCGTTGACCAAGCCGGAGCCTTCCGTCGACATCTCTTTCGACAAGATCGCGGGGCTTTCCCGGGAGGGTCAGACCGACCGCGTCTTGACGGGACCCGTCGAGCACATGACGGGCGAAGACCAGATGTCCTTGCTCCATATGGACTCGCGCCAGACCTATTTGGGTCTTCCCATCCGGATCCCGTCGGCCCCGTTCATCCGGATGGAAATATCGCCGGGGCTTTCCTCTTACATTTGGGAACTGCAGATCCTCGACCAGAACGACAAGGCCCTGAAGGCCTTGGAAGGCACGACCCTCCCCAAATACGTCGTTGAATGGGACGGTTTTCATGACGGGACTTTCCGCCTCCTCGCCGGGTCGGCGTACACCCCGGTGCTGGTCCTGACGGACGAGAAAAAGCGCGTCCAGCGCTATTTCGGAGAGCCCGTCCGCTACACGGCGATGCAGTATATCCAGGACGGCCTCCTCCACATCGAGTTCGACAACACCCGTCTTTTCGAGCGCGGCCGGTCGGATTTTTCTCCGGATACGCTGCCTTACTTGGCGGCTTCCTTGAACGTGCTCCGCCAGCACGTGGGAAAACCCATTCGAGTGATCCTGTTCGCCGCGCCGGGAAACTCGCCGCTCCCGGCGAGGCGGTTGGAGACGCTGAAATCCTTTTATAAAGAAGCGTTGGCCATCGAGGACGACATGATTTCCTTCGACGTTCAGCCCATGAGGGACCGGGGCGACGTCACCGAACTCCTGGCGGCGGCGCAATGAAGGGCGAAGGAAAGAGGGAAAACGTGGGACGAAAAATCGCGAAACTATTATTTGCGCTGTCGGCGGCGGGCCTGCTCTTCGCGGGACCCTCCCTGCGTGCGGCCTCAGTGGACACCAACCGGTTTTACCAGGACGCCATCAAGCTGTACGAAAAAGGCGATTACGAAAAGGCCCTGAAGGGGTTCCTCAAGGTCATGCGCTTGGATCCGTCCAACGCCGAGGCGCGGGAGTACATGCTCCGCTGCAGCCAGAAGATCGTGGAGACCAAACTCGGCGGCGAGGCCGCGGAGACCGTGGAAAAGGAGATCGAAACCGATAAACAGATCCAAGTGGTGTCGCCGGAGGCGCCGCCGGCCCTTTCCCAGGAGTATCTGACGCCGATCATTCCCGCGGCCGCGGTTCTCCCCGCCGTTTCTTCCGCTCCGGCGTCCGCCGCGGGCAACGCCTCGATGGACCGTTACATTCAAGACGCCGCGGCGGAGATGCCGTCCAACGCCAGGGACCTCCTGGCCGAGCGGGGCGCCCTCACCGACGACCTGCGCCGCCGCTATCTGGGAAAAGGGAACGTGGTCGACGTTTCTCAGTCGGGCGGCCGGCTGGAGGTTACGTTCTATCTCAACCGGCTCTTCCTGCCCCTTTCCGATTCCCTGCGCCCCGAGTCCTTCTCCGTATTGAACGACATCCGGGACCTCGTCAAGTCCAATCCCCGGCAGGCGGTTTCCTTCACGTCGGTGGACAACATCAGCCCCGCCATCCGCAACACCATGGCCGACCTCTCCGTCCGCCGGACGAACGTCGTTTTCTCGTATCTCTTGCACTCCGTGTTCGCGGCCGCTTCCCCGGCGACCAAGTAAAAAATTAACTACAATGCGTTTCAATTGAATCATCGCGCCGGCAGAAAGCAGGAAATTTTTCGGAATCTATCCCGGCTGGTTTATCGGTTCAACCCCTGAGAAGAGGAGCATTCGATGAAATATTGGTATTCTTTGTCCGCCGCCCTGCTGTTTTCCGTCTTTTTCGCCCTTCCCGCGGCGGCGCGCGTCAACATGCTGGATCCCTGGGCCCCCGGCCTGGACTTCCTCATCCCCAAGGATACCTGGAACCACGACGTTCACGTTCGGATGGGGTCCGGAATGAAGAACACGGATTTTTCCGAGGCGGGCTATCTGCTTGACACTCCGTTGAGCCCCGACTGGGAGGTGGGAGGCGGCTTGAACCTCCTCTCCACGAACAGCACCGGCAAGCACGAATCCGGGTTGGGAGACCTCGGATTGGGGGCCAAGTACAAGCTTCCCCTCGGCTACCTCCCGCCGAGCCTCGATCTCTGCGGCGAGGCGGGTCTCACCCTTCCGACCGGTAACCCGAAAAAAGGGTTGGGCGCGGGCGGCCTCGGTCTTTTTGGCGGAGGCGACTTCCAGGGCGCCCTGGCCGACAACGTGACGGGGTACAGCCACCTGGGCTTGCGTGTTTTCACGAAGGGCCAGGACACCTTGCTGGGCCCCGTTTTCGAATACATGTTCGGTATCAAGTATCTGGTGGACACCGAGTGGATCGCGACCACCGACGTCCGAGCGTTCAACCACGGGCGCGACGAATACAAAGGGGTCAAGGGGAAAAGCTACGACGAGATTTATTTGGCCCCCGGCGCCTATTACCGGCCGAAAGGGGTGTTCGCCGAGTTCCAAGGCGCGCTGCTCCTGGGCTTGACCGGCGATTCCTACGATTTCGGCCTTCAACTTTCGGCCAAGTTTTGACAGATTGTTTTTCCTTTCCTAGGAGACGACCCACATGATCCATTCGCTGACCGACGATCAGAAAGCCCTCGTCGAGACGGCCCGCGAGGTTGCGGAAAAGAAGATCAAGCCCGTCCGCGAAAAATACGACGCCGAGGCCCGCTTCCCCTGGGACATCGTCGAGGAGCTCCGCAAGGCGGAGCTGATGGGCGTATATTTCCATCCCAACTACGGCGGCATGGGCGGGGGGAACATGGAGCTGGTGCTTCTGGTGGAGGAACTCTCCAAGGTGTGCGGCGGGATCGCGTTGTGCGTCGCGGCCACGGCCCTGGGCGTGTACCCCATCATCCTGTTCGGCAACCCCGAGCAGAAAAAGAAATACATCCCCGACCTGGCCAGCGGCAAGAAATTGGCGGCCTTCGCCATCACCGAGCCCGAGGCCGGGTCCGACGCCACCGCCATGAAGACCACCGCCAAGAAGGTGGGCGACCACTACGTCTTGAACGGCACCAAGGTATTCATCTCCAACGGCGAGGTGGCCGAAACCTACACGGTCTTCGCCTCCACGGATCCCAAGCGCGGCCCCCGCGGCATTTCTTGTTTCATCATCGAAAAAGGGACGCCGGGGTTCTCCTTCGGCAAGAAAGAGCACAAGATGGGCATCCGCGCCAGCGCCACCTACGAGCTCGTCTTCAACGACTGCAAAGTGCCGGCGGCGAACCTCTTGGCGAAGGAAGGTTACGGGCTCTTCATCGCCCAGGCCACTTTCGACATGTCCCGTCCCGGCGTGGCCGCTCAGGCGTTAGGCATCGGCGAAGGCGCTTTGAACGAAACGCTGGCCTACACTAAGGTCCGCAAGCAGTTCGGCCAGTCGGTCCTTTCCTTCCAGTCCTCCCAGCACAAGGTGGCGGACATGGCCACCAAGCTGGAAGCCTGCCGGGCGCTCCTCTACAGCCTGGCCAGATCCATGGACGTCGAGGTCAAGGCCGCCGTCGAGGCGTCGGAGCTCTCCGGCAAGATGGTCTATGAGGAATGGAAGAAGATCAACAAGACCCGCTGGACCAAATACGCCGCCATGGCCAAGCTCCTCTGCTCGGACACGGCCAGCGAGGTCTGCAACGACGCCATCCTGCTTTGCGGGGGCATCGGCTACATGTCTGATTTTCCCGTGGAAAAGTACCTGCGCGACGCCAAGATCACCCAGATCTACGAGGGAGCCAACGCCATCCAGCGCAACGAGATCGGCGCCGCCATCACCAAGGAGTTGGCCGGCGGCCACGGCTGACGGTATTTTCAGGGCCGGGCAAAAGCGGTATAATCACCTCCATCTTGCGGGAGTAGTTCAGTGGTAGAACGTCTC
>PMLF01000203.1 GCA_003158755.1 Elusimicrobiota bacterium
GGGGATTTTAAACCACCAGGATACATGAAATCCCCCCTGACCCCCCTTTTTCAAAGGGGGGACACCAATTTCAACAGTCTCCTGGAGGTACTTCGAATGAAAGCGACCGACAAAAGTTTCGTTCTCTGCGGGGGGCGCCGGACGCCCATCGGGCATTTAGCCAAATCGCTGGCGGGAGTCACCCCCGAGGATCTGATGCAAGCGGCTTTGCGCTCCATCCTCCAAGGCACGAAACTTTACCCCCATGCCGTCGACGGCGTCCTGGTCGGTTGGGTGGGCCAGGGGTCCCACGCGCCGAACATCGCCCGCATCAGCGTGCTGAAGGCCGGTCTGCCCGAGAAGGCCCACGCGTATACCGTCCAAGCCAACTGCGTCTCTTCGCTCGAGACCGTCGCCGGGGCCTGCCGCCACATCGCCATGGGCGAGGGAGACCTCTACCTCGCCGGAGGCACGGAATCCATGTCGGGTTTTCCCTACGCCATCCGTGGTTCCCGCGCCCACAAAAAACTCCGCTCTCTCGACGCCGTCAAGGCCAACTGGGATTCTCTCCAAGACGATCCGGAGATCACCCTCACGGACACCACCGAAGAAGGTCTCACCGACCCCATCGAGAAGATCAACATGGCCGCCACCGCCGAGATCTGCGCCCAAGTGTATTCGATCTCCCGCGAGGAGCAGGACGCTTACGCCTTGGACTCCCTCCGGAAGACGCTCGCCGCCGAGCGGTCCGGTTTCTACGATTCCCACGTCGCGCCGTTTGAAAAGGACGGGAAGGTCCTTTTGGCCCGTGACGAGTATCCCTTCCTGCGCGAAGGATTGGCCGAGAAGCCTCAGATGATGGGAAAGGCGCCGGCCCTCTTCGACGGACCCTCCTATTCCATTGAGCGGTTTTTCTCCGA
Organism: Elusimicrobiota bacterium; assembly: GCA_003158755.1. Lineage (GTDB taxonomy): Bacteria > Elusimicrobiota > Elusimicrobia > FEN-1173 > FEN-1173 > FEN-1173. Next base: position 900 of record PMLF01000203.1, read on the forward strand.
CAACGCCAAATACATCAAAGGCAAGAAATTCGAGCCCGGCGTCAGTCGGGGGACGGTTACTCTTTTCAACGCCTGCGCCCGTTCGGACGGCGCGGCGGCGGTGATCGTGGCGTCGGAGGAACGAGCCAAGGACTTGGGGTTGGACATCCTGGCGAGGGTTCGTTCCTGGGGTTTTTGGGGCATCAACCCGTCGGTCATGGGGATTTCCCCCGTCTTTGCCGCGCAAGTGGCTCTGGAGCGGGCGGGGATCGAGTTCTCGGATTTGGACGAGATCGAACTCCACGAAGCGTTCGCCGCCACCTGTCTTTCCGTTTTTAAGGTGGGAAAAGAAATGCATCGCCAAGATTGGCGGTCGAAGTACGAGGCGGGCCAAGTCAATCCCCACGGCGGCACGCTGGCCCTGGGACATCCCCTGGCCGCCACCGGCACAAGGCTCTTACTTAATTTGGTTTACGGTATGCAGAAGAACCCCAACGCCCGCCTGGGTTTAGTAGCCGCCTGCGCTTCCGGTGGTTTGGGCGGAGCCATGGTGTTGGAGAAATACGGGTAAGGGTAAGCGTTCAGAGGGTCTTTCATCGTCATTCCGGCATGGTTCTAGCCGGAATCCAGCATATAGGAAAAATCACTGGACCCCGGNNGACATAACCCCCTGAACGGATACGGGTAAGGAACCTGTCAAAGGGTGGATTTAGTTGTGGCCATTGTGCCCGTTCCGGCCTTTCTCGGAGCGCGGGGGCCAGAGCTGAATGATCCGGTAGATGTGCTGGATGTCGACGCCGTGACCCGTCAGACGGCGCTCTATCGCCGCCAACCGCTTGGCCACCGACCGGCTCAAGGACATCGCCTGGCGCATGCGGACGAAGGCCCGCATGATGGTGATGTTGACTTGGACGGCTTTCTTGCTTTGCAGGACGCTCGACAACATGGATACGCCCTGCTCGGTGAAGGCGTAGGGATTCGCCCGTCGAAGACCGCCCCAACTTGAAGTCACAATCTGTGATTTCAAGTTGCCGAACTCCTCGCGGGTCAACTGGAACATGAAATCTTCGGGAAAACGGTCTCGGTTCCTTTTGACGGCCTGGACCAGGGCGCGGGGCTCGACCCCGTAAAGCGCGGCCAGGTGCGGACTCAGCATGACCTTCTGCCCTCGGATGAGGTAGATGATCGTCTGGATATTCTCGTGCGGAATCAACGGGTTCATGACGACCTCCATTCTATCGGTATGGTTTTCTTTTGTCTATCTTCCCTCGGGGGTGGTGGCGACGGCGGGCCGCTTTCAGGTCGACGGAAACGTTGCGGGTGAAGATTTGCGTCGTGGCCAGGTGGCTGTGGCCCAAAAGCTCCTGGATGAGCCGGATGTTGGCCCCGCCGCGCAGCATGTGCGTGACGCAGCTGCGGCGGAAGGTGTGCGTGTTGACTTGCTTGTCGATCCCGGCGGCGCGGGCGTGGCGGTGGATGAGGGTCACAAGGGTATTGCGCTTCAGACGCTGACGGAAGGCCCCGACGAAAAGAGCGGATTCGCAGGGGTTCGTCCGCCTCAACCCGCTCCGGCTGGGCCGGAGCGGGTTCAATTACGACTTTACTGAGACGTCGGCGGTTATCCGTTAAAACAGCTTTCCGATTGAAAAGCCCAAATAGAGCCATCCCATGGGTGGCACGCCCTTGATATAGCCGCCGAAACGATTCTTGAAAATCGGCGGCAGGAGGATGGGAATACGAATTTCATCATCCAAGCGAACAACCAGAGACTTGTTGGTGAAACTGACAAGCCCCTCAAAAGGGAGGACAATGCTTACTCCCGTCCCACTCGCTTTATAGAAGCCGCTTCGATCATGCAAATTGATATCCCCGCTGAAGGGATAGACGGACGTCCCGATGCCAAATTTCCCCAAAAAAGATCCGTGCGTCCGTCCGCCGGAAATTCCGACGTACACGGGAAAAGATTGAACGTTAAGATCCCCGCTCCGGGAAGTCCCGTCCTGAAAATTCACTTTTACCTTCGCTCCGGTCGTTCCGTAAACACCGACGCTGAATTGGACTGACCGGAAGGAATGAGGGCCCCGGTGGTAAATTTTCTCCACCTCATATCGGCCGAGAACTCCGCGGCGAAAATCATAAAGGGCGCTGAATCCATTCAAGGATCCCCAATCATTTCGCATAAGGTAGGGTGTTTTGGGATTCCCTGGGCTGTATTCTTTCGGTGGGGGTGCGGACTTGGGAGGATATGTCTCTGCTAACAACTCCTTTCCCCTCACCGAATCGACTTCATGAAAGGTCGCCGTTTTGAACCAACGGAAATCCTGGACGAGGTAATAGCGATTTCCCGGATGGACATTAAGGGCCATCGAAAAACCGCCTGGGTCTTCGGTTTGAATCTTGGCCACGCCCGGCGCCCGCTCCCAACTCAGGAAACCCTTCCGCGTCGTGACGCCGACGTACTTTTCGCCATCATAGATGTCAACGACCCCTCCGCCACCAAAAGATTGCGGAGGACGGATGATGTAGATGCGGCCCTTCTCAGGGCTCTCGGTTCCTTTGTTTTGGTCCGGGAAAGCGATAAACTGCCTGGTGGAAGCGCACCCGGTCAGCAAGGAGATTAGGAGGGCCATCAAAAACGTCTGCACCTTTTTCATTCTGTCCAAATCCTCCGGATGTCATCATCCTCAGCGGCCGCGGCGTCAATCGTCGTCGGGGAGCGGCCAAGGCGTCAATCGTCATCGGCAATCGTCAACAACTTAACAACTTAACTACGTCCCCTATCGCCCCGGTATGCAGAAGAACCC
>PMLF01000304.1 GCA_003158755.1 Elusimicrobiota bacterium
GATCAAGGGGTACTATAAGGAGGACGGAACCTACGTCAAGCCCCGCGTCGTCGATCCCATTTCGCGGGCGCCGGAGGCCCCGCCCCCCTTGCCGATGGATCCGTCCCGGCGAAGGGACGCCCTGCAAGATTACTATCGAGGCAAGGTCGTCAAAGCCAAGGTGTCGCTGCCGGCCTGCCGCGCGGGACTCCTCTTATACCCCGACGACCTTGGCAAGACCAACGTGGATTTGTTCCGGAAAGTAGGAGAGTATGGGGCTTCCATCGAGAAAGACGCGAACGCCGTCATAACGGACGTGCGGATCAAGCCCCGTTGCATCGACATCGAGTTGAACAACGGCGGCTACGGCGACGCGGGGGACGTCGCCCTCCGGGCCCTGGAGGGGATCGGCACGCTGGGAATATCGGAGATCGTCGATCACCGGACCATCCGGTTTCAACGCGGGTCGAGGGTCCGGATCATCGCCCGGCCGCACGACCGCTCCCGGTTTTCGCCCGGCGACGCTAACGTGGACGAGTTCAAATCGGTCCTCAAGACTGAGGGGAAGGCCAACCATCTCCTCCTGGAAGCCGTTGGCCTGGACAAGGACCGGCTGGACCTCCTCACGGACGCGAAGCTCCTCGCGGGGCTCAACGATCTTCTGGTCCTGCCGGATCTCCGCGAGAAGGCGGACCTCAAGGACGTTCGATTGTCCAGAAAGGCCGCCCGCCTCATGAAAAAGGCCTCGACGAAGAAAGGGATCTCCGACAGGAAACGACGCGTCCTCAACCGGGAACTCCTGTTGGCCCTCTACCCCCAGGGGATTCGTAAAGCCCGCGGGGAATTCGACGCGGCGAACCTCGACTTCAAAAAGATGGACGGCTATCTTTCCGTCCTTTTCGTCTCGCCGCCGGAGGCCCTCCCGGCGGACAAGGACGTGAGACGCGATGCGCCGTAATCGCGGAGCGGTAATTCTGATTGCCTTGGGCACCGCGCTTTCCGTCGCGGCCGAGGAGCCGCGTTCCTTCAAAGGGATCACCGAGCCCTTGAACGACGCCACCATCAGCGCCACCGTGGCCGGCCGGGTTGCGCTCATCCGAAAGAAAGAGGGCGAGCCGGTCGCCAAGGGCGACGTCATTCTCGAGATGGAAAAAGAAGAGCAGGAGCTGGAGGCCGCCCGCCGCAAGCTCATCTCCGAAAGCAAGGTGGAGGTCAATTCGGCCAAACACCAAGCCGACACGCTTAAGCTCGATTACACGGCGACGAAGCAGCTCTTCGACACGACGCAGTCCGTGAGCGAGGAGGAGCTGTGGAAGAAGGAGCTGGACTACAAGCTCGCCGTCGCCGAGTACGACAAGCTCCAGGTCGCCGAGCAGCGGGAGGAGCTGGAGTGGAAGATCGCCGAGGCCCAGCGGAAGGACCGGATCGTTTTTGCCCCCTTCGACGGCATTGTCGTCAAAATCCATAAGCACGCCGGGGACAGCGCCAACGCCCAGGACCCGCTGGCGAGGGTTGTGGACGTCCGCCAATGCCGGTTCATCGCCTACGTCGAAGCGGCCTCGGCTCCGCACCTGGCCAAGGGGATGAAAGTGTCCCTCCGGATCGGCGAGGGAGCCTCCACCGTCTCCCGCGCCGGATCGATCGAATTTGCGTCCCCCGTCGTGGATCCGTCGAGCGGTCTCCGGGAAGTCAAAGTCCTTTTCGATAACACCGATGGGAAAGTGCAGCCGGGAGTGAGCGGAGCCATGACCTTGGAGTCGGGACGATGACGTCCGCTCGCCCGGAAATGGAGGGGGTCTTCTCCAAGTGCCTGGAGGCCCTGCAAAAGATCCGCCGGCACGAAGGCGATCCCGCCCATTTTTGGCCTCTTTATTTGGACGCTTTGCGGGAGGCGTGCGGATCACCGGCCGCCGTGGTCGCCGCTCGGGGCGTAAAGGCGGGTTCCCTTTGGCAGCCGGTCGCCTTCTCACCGGACAGCGTCCGGTCGAGCGCCTTCGCTCCGACGATGATGGGCGCCCTGGACGGGGCCGCCGATGCTTGCGCGAAGGAAGGCGCGGCGATCGTCGGGGACGGCCGTCCCGGGTTCCTCGCGGCGCTCTTGAACGCCGGGGACGATAGCCGGACCTGCGTCGCTCTCTTCCACCGGGACGGGTCCGACGAGGCTCGCTCCCGGGACGCCCTGGACCTCCTGCGCCTCATGAACGACGTCCCCGCCGATTACCGTTTGCGCCGCTCCACCCAGGAGGCCATCGTCCGTCAGGGACATTTCGCCGGGGTGCTGGAGCTGATGGTTCGCATGAACGACCAAGAGAAGTTCCTTTCCGCTGCCATGACCTTTTGTAACGAACTCGCTTCCCGCCATCGCTGCGAGCGGGTGAGCCTGGGCTGGCTGAAAGAGGGCTACGTGCGTCTCCAAGCCATGAGCCACGTGGACGACTTCGACAAGAAGATGGACGTCGTCCAGGGTTTGGAACGCGCGATGGAAGAGTCCCTCGACCAGGACGCCGAGATCCTTTTCCCGGCGGCCGTCGGAAACAAAAACGTCTCCCGGGAGCACGAGGCCTTCGCCCGCTCTCAGGAAGTGGCGCACATGATTTCCTTCCCCCTCCGCGTCAACGGCGAGCCCGTCGCGGTTTGCTCCTGCGAGCGTCAGTCGGCGGCCTTCGCCGAGACGGAACTCCGCCTCCTGCGTCTCTGCTGCGACCAGGCGGTCCGCCGGTTGGACGATTTGAAGAGGCGCGACCGCTGGATCGGTGCCCGCCTGGCCTCCGATCTCAAAGTGAAATTGGAGAAGCTGGTCGGTTTCGAGCACACCTGGGCCAAGGGTCTGGGGATCCTCGGATTTTTCCTAATGGCGTTCCTCTGCTTCGTCCCTTTCACTTACCGCCTGGAGTCGCCGGTCATCCTCAAGGCCGACGATCTGTCGTACCTCACCGCGCCCTTCGACGGCTACATCGAAACCGTCGCCGTTCGTCCCGGCGAGGAGGTGAAGCCCGGCCAGGAGCTCCTGCGCTTGGACCAGAGCGACCTCCTGCTCCAGGAAGCCGGTTTGGTGGCGGAAAAGAACCGCTACGCGAGGGAATCCGAAAAAGCTCGCGCGGCCAACGCCCTGGCGGACATGCGGATCTCGAGCGCCTTGGCCGACCAGTCTTCCGCCCAGCTTGATTTGGTCCGCTACCGGTTGGGCCAGGCCGTCGTCCGGTCCCCCTACGCCGGCGTTATCGTCGAGGGCGACCAGATCGAGCGCGTGGGTTCGCCCGTCAAGCAGGGCGACGTCCTCTTCCGCGTCGGACGGACCGACCGGTACTACGCGGAATTGGAAGTCCGTGAATCCGAGGTTCACCACGTGAAGCTCGGTATGAAAGGGGACGTCGCCATGGCCAGCCGCCCCCAGAAGAAATTCAAGATTCAAATCTTTCGAATCCAGCCCGCCGCCGTGGCCAAGAAAAATGGGAACGTCTACCTGGCCCACGGGCATTTCCTCGACGGAGGTCCCTCCTGGGGCCGCCCCGGCATGACGGGCGTGTCCAAACTCAACGCCGGGAAACACACGCTATTGTGGATCTTCACCCATCGGACGATGGACTTCCTCCGGCTCAAGCTCTGGTGGTGAGTCTTGTCTGACGAGAAACTCTTTCACGAGTCCTGGTACCGACTGGCCGCCCAAAAAGTGGGCCTCCGACCCGGCGTCCGGACTCAGCGGCAGCTCTTCCGCGGGGAAAAGTGGTACATCCTCCGGGACCCTTTCGGGAACCAGTTCTATCGGATGCGGCCGGGGGCCTACGCTTTCGTCGCGCGGCTGGGCTCCAAGCGAACCGTCGAGGAGGTGTGGAAGGAAACGATGGCCTTGGACCCCGACGGCGCCCCGGGGCAGGGCGAAGTCATCGAGCTCTTGGCCCAGCTCTACCACGCCAACCTCCTCTTTTACGATCTTCCTCCCGACAGCCGGAAGCTCTTCGAGCGCTACCAAAAAAAGAAACAGCGTATATTGACGTCCAACCTGATGAACATCATGTTCCTCCGGATACCCCTCCTCGATCCCGACCCGTTCCTGAAACGAATCCTTCCCGGAATTCGACGGGTCATGAGCCCGGCGGGGGGCGTCGTCTGGCTCCTCGTCGTCGCCGCCGGGCTCAAGGCCGCCGTCGAAAATTTCGGGGAACTGCGCCTCCAGAGCGAAGGGGTCCTCGCCCCGTCCAATTTATTCCTTTTGTACACGGCGGCGGTGCTCATCAAGGCCCTCCACGAATTCGGCCACGCCTCGGCCGTGCGGCGGTTCGGGGGGGAAGTCCACACGATGGGGGTCATGTTCCTCATCTTCAGCCCGCTGCCGTACACCGACGCCAGCGCCGCCTGGTCCTTCCGCGAGAAGCGCCGCCGGGTCTTCGTCGGGGCCGCCGGGATGATCGTCGAGGTGTTCGTGGCCTCCATCGCCCTCCTCGTCTGGGCCCACACAGGGCCGGGGACGCTCCACGCGCTCACCTACAACATGATCTTCATCGCGTCGGTGTCGACGATCCTTTTCAACATCAACCCCCTGCTGCGCTACGACGGCTACTACATCCTCTCGGATCTGGTGGACGTTCCCAACCTGCACCAGCGGGCGACCGATCACCTGACTTACCTGGCCGAACGGTACGCCTTCGGCTGCCGGGACGGCGAGACCCCGGCGGAGACGCGCAAGGAAGCCGTCTGGCTCACCGTCTTCGGCGTGTTGAGCGGGGTCTACCGCGTCTTCGTTTTTTCGCGGATCCTCCTGTTCATCGCCGACCGGTTCCTGCTCCTGGGCTTGATCATGGCGGCCGTGTGCGGAGTGATGTGGATCGCGGTCCCATCGGTGAAGTTCGTCCGTTACTTGGCCGAGAACCCCCGGCTTTACCGGACCCGCTCGCGGGCGGTCGCCGTGTGCTCGTCGGCCTTCGTCCTTGCCGTCCTCCTCTTCGCCGTCATTCCCTTCCCCGCCAGTTTCAAGGCGCCCGGAGTCCTCAAGGCCGAAAACTACGTCGTCGCCGCCAACAAGACGGCGGGGGTCGTCGAGGAGCTCACGGCGCCGTCGGGCCGTACGGTCCGGCCGGGGGATACGCTCCTGCGCCTGTCCAATAAGGAGCTGGGGCTCCAAATCCAACAGAGCCAGGCGGGCTTGGACGAAGCCGTCGCCCGGCGGCAAAAGGCCATGCAGGAACGGCAGGCGGACGTGGCCCCGCTGGAAAGCCGCGTGGACTATTACGTCAAGCGGCTGGACCGGTTGAATAAGGAAAAAGAATCCCTGACGATGAAGTCGGACATGGCCGGGATGTGGGTGTCTCCCGGCGCCGAGGATTACCTCGGCATGTGGGTTCCTCGCGGCACTCCGTTGGGGCAGCTCGTGAACGGGGACAGCTTCTATTTCGCTTCCGTCGTTTCCCAGCAGGACGTGTCCGATCTTTTTTCCGGCAAGACCCGGAAGGCGGAGGTCAAGCTCTACGGCCAGGCCGAGATCCGTCTCCCTGTCCGCCGCTACGTGGCGATCCCCATGGAGCAGACCAAGCTTCCCTCAGCGGCGTTGGGCTGGGGCGCCGGCGGGGACGTCCCCGTGGACGCCCAGGACGCCCACGGCATGAAGACGGCGGAGCCCTTCTACGAGGTGCGGGCCTTCGTCGACGGAAACACCAAAGCCGCCCTGCTCCACGGCCGTTCGGGCAAGATCAAATTCCAGGTGGCCTGCCGGCCCCTCCTTCAGCAAGGCTGGCGCCGTCTCCGCCAACTCGTCCAAAAGAGATACCAGGTCTGATGTCTTGTAAGAGCTCTCGGGGTCTTTGCGAGGAGGCCGTGAGGCCGACGAAGCAATCCCCTGTTTCAAATTCCGGAACGACATCTCCTCTTTCCCTGGAACCGGGGATTGCTTCGTCGCAAAAATCGCTCCTCGCAATGACTGGAGTGTGAACGGATACCATGTCTTTTCTAACTGACGATTATCGGCGAACGGCCATCCGAACGCCCGATCCCGTGTTGACGGGCTTGGACGCGGGGGTTTACGGCTTGTTCGGGCGGTACGAACGCCGCGCCGAAGTGACGCGGGAGCTCTTGGCGTTCGCCGCGGGCGTCGACGCCCGGTCCGCCCCTTGGAAGGAGAAAACGGACGACGACCTCCGCCTGCGGCTGTCGGAGTTGAAAGAGTCGTTCCGCCGGCAAAAAAGGGGGTTCGAGGAGTTGCTGCCCGAGGCCCTGGCGGCCCTCCGCGAAGCCGCGGAGCGGAAGGTCGGTCTGCGTCCTTATACCGTCCAACTCGCCGGAGCGCTCGCCATGTACCGGGGACACGTGGCCGAGATGGCCACGGGCGAAGGGAAGACGTTAACGGCGGGCTTGACCGGCGTCCTCTGGGGATGGTCGGGCCGCCCCGTCCACATCGTCACCGTTAACGACTATTTGGCCGATCGGGACGCCAAGCGTCTGGCGCCCCTCTACGAATTCTGCGGCGTCTCCGTCGGCAGCGTGACGGGCGAAATGGAATCCGCCGCGCGCCGCGAAGGCTATTCCCGGGACGTCGTTTACACGACCTGCAAAGAGATCGTCGCCGATTTCCTGCGGGACCGCTTGTGGCTGGATACTCTTCAGGACGTGGGGCGCCGTCAAATTTGGGCTTTGTCCGGGCGGGCGCGGGACGTGGAGCGGGGCTTGGTCATGCGCGGCATCCATTCCTGCATCGTGGACGAGGCCGACAGCGTCTTGATCGACGAGGCGGTGACGCCGCTCATCATTTCCCAGCCCCGGCCCAACGAGCCTTTCGTCGAGGCCTGCCGGGCGGCCAACTCGATGGCGGAGGCCTTGGAGCCCGGCGTGGACTACCGCGTCGACTCCCAGTTCAAGGACGTTGAAATCCTCCCCGGCATGGAGGGCCGTCTGGAAGAGCGCTCCGGGGAAATGCCGCCGTTGTTCCGGGGACCCGACCGACGGAAAGAGCTTGTCCAGCAGGCCATCCACGCCAAGGAATTCTTTCATAAGGACGTCCAATACGTGGTCCAGGACGGAAAGGTCGTCATCGTCGACGAGTTCACCGG
>PMLF01000334.1 GCA_003158755.1 Elusimicrobiota bacterium
CGACAGGCTCAACACGAGCGGATATTCCCCATTCCGAAATAGTTTCAAAGAGATGCTATGACCAACCTCTTCCGAGCCCGTCTACTCATGATCAAAAACCGCGTCGCCCGCATGGGCTACGGCGACGTCTTCAAGGTAATCTTCTTCGGCGCGCTGGGCTTCGTGTTCCTTGTGGTCCTCCAATTGGGGTTCCTGCGCCTCGTGTGGGAAGTCAAATCCGTCGAGATCGTGGGCACCCTCCTCATCACCAAGCTCATGGCCATGGTGTTTCTCACGACGTTCGGCATGATCGCCTTCTCCGCCTGTCTGGCCTCTTTCGCCACCCTCTTCTTCGCCCGGGACCTGTCGCTCTTGATCCACTCTCCGGTTCCCTTCCGCGACATCTTCCTCTTCAAATCCTTTGAGACCTCCGTTTTTTCTTCGTGGATGGTGGTGCTGGTGATGGTCCCCTTCTTCGCCGCCTACGGCCAGGCCTACGATTTGCCCTCCGGGTTCTACTGGACCTTGAGCGCCTTGTCGGTTCCTTTCGTCCTGATCGCATCGTTCTTGGGCGTGGGGTTGAGCTTGGGCCTGGTGTGTCTTTTTCCGTCGAGGCGGGTGCGGAACGTCTTGTGGGGGGTGGGAAGCGTCGTGGGCTGCGGCCTCTACGTTTTGATCCGGTGGCTGGCTCCCGAAAAGCTGGTGCGGGCCGACACGCTTGATAGCGTGATCCAATACGTGGCACTCCTGGAAACGCCCACCGCCCCCGCCCTTCCCTCCTATTGGATGACCAAGGCGGTCACTTCCTTCGTGGCCAAACGTTGGGGGGAACTCCTCGGACAGGCGGGGTTGCTGGCGGGCGTCGCCGTCCTCTTGATCGGCGGTCTGGCGCTCTTCGCCGGTCGCGCCTATTACCGGGGTTGGACCAACGCCCAGGAAGTGCCGCGCCGGCGGAGCGTACGCGCCCTCGGAAGCGAATGGCCTTGGGTGCCGGGGTTTTTCCACCCGCCCTTCCGGGCCATGATGGGCAAAGATTCGATCCTCTTCGTCCGCGATCCGTCCCAGTGGACTCAGCTCCTCATGCTGCTGGCCATCTCCGCGGTGTATCTGATCAGCGTTCGCAACCTACCGCTCTCCACCCTCGACAGCGGCTTCTTGCGGAACGTGATCTCTTTTCTGAACATTGGTTTGGCGGGGTTCGTGCTGTCATCGGTGGCCTTGCGGTTCGTCTATCCCGCGATTAGCCTGGAGGGGAAATCGTGGTGGGCCCTGCGGTCGTCTCCGCTGGGATTGAGCACGATCCTTTGGGGAAAGTTCTGGACCGGCGTGGCGCCCCTGGCGGTGCTGGGGGTGGGATTGGTGTGGGCGTCCAACCGACTGTTGGGCGTGTCGCCGTTCTTCGTGCGGCTATCCAACGTGACACTCTTCGTCATGGCTTGCACGATGTGCGGTATGGGGGTGGGTTTCGGCGCTCTTTTCCCTCGATTTCAGGTGGAGAACGTCGCCGAGATCGAGTCTTCTCCCGGCGGACTGCTATTTATGGTGTCGTCCCTCTTCTACATCGGCGCCACGCTGGCTTTCGAGGCCATCCTCGTCCGCCGTTTCTATTTCGGCCGGGCGGCGACGTTGGGGTGGGAAGGCCGCTGGGCCGTCTCGGGACTGGTCCTGATCAACGTAATGGCTTTCGTCTTGCCGTTATGGGCCGGCAAACGCCACCTCGAAGCCGCAGACTTATAGCTCGTATTCTTTTGAGATTACCGGGACGACGCTTCGGGTGTGGGGGAGTTCCGGCTCACCTGGAGGACTTTAAGGCCATGGGCCGCCGGGTTGGGACAGGAAACGACAAAATCTCCGTTGACCGTTGAGGTGCGGTAAGGTTTTTTCGTCAGAGGACAGACTTCTTTCGGAGTGGAATGAAGCCCTTTTTGGATTTGGCCGGAGATGTTCCAGAGATTGGCGATGCAGAGGTCCTTGGGGTCCGCCGTCGGAGAAATCGCTTCCGGTGCGGGCGGAAACAAGAGGGCCAGCGCCTGTTTCACCCGGGGGACTTGGACTCCGCTAATCGCGGCGCAGACGGCGATCACCGTCCAGAGCGGGGCTTTGCTTCGAGGCCGGGGGGATTCGCCGTCGGAAGCAGGGGAGTCGTAGCGTTCCCCCATTTTCCGGAGGCACTCCGGGCACATATCGAACTCCACTCCGGGCTTCTTTTCAAAGGCGCGCCGGCAGACGAGGCAGGTCTTGATTTCTTGTGCGGTCATAAGGCATCCTCCTCTCGGATCCAGGATACCAATGTGAAGTGGGGAAAACAAGGATTTGAATCAATTCGATCCGAAGGAGATCAGTATGAAGCCTGACGGATACGTCCGCGGGGGATTCACCTTGATCGAACTGATGGTGACGGTGGCGATCATCGGGGTGCTGGCGTCCATCGCGCTTCCGAGGTTTGCCAACCTCGTCGTCAAGTCCAAGGAGGCGGCGGTCAAGGGGACGTTGGGCTCCCTGCGCAGCGCCATCTCCCTTTATTATTCCAACAACGAGGGGGTATTTCCGGCTTCCGCCGCCTTTTTGGACACATCGCTTACACAAGGGTCAAAATACTTGCACAGTATCCCATACATCGCCGTGCCTCCCATCGCCAACCACGCCAACACGGACCAAGTGACGGGTGCTTTGGTGGACAACGGCCAATGGTTTTACGTCTCCACTCAAGGGTTCGCCGCCGTAAGCTGCACCCACCTGGACTCCAAGAGCAGCGTTTGGAGCACATGGTGACATTCCTTTGCCCCAATGCCAGTGAGTTATGCCGTCATACCGGCGAACGCCGGTATCCAGGGGGTGAAACGGTTTCATAAAAACGAGTTATACGGACTGGACCCCGGCGTTCGCCGGGGTGACGATCCTTAACTCACTGGTATTTCCGCTAGCCGATGGCGACGCCGTCCGTCTCGCCGGTGCGGATGCGCACACACTCTTTCAGGTCCATGACGAAAATCTTCCCGTCCCCGATATGGCCCGTGCGCGCGCCTTGGATGATGGCGTCGACGGCAGTTTTCGCGAACTCGTCGTTCACGGCGATCTCAATTTTAACCTTCTTCAAGAGGCCGCCAACTTCCTTGTGGCTTCGGTAAACGGCGGAAATTCCCTTTTGCCGGCCGCGGCCCATGACGCTGGTGACGGTAACCAGGTGGATTTCTTTTTCTTCCAGTTTCTGGAGCACGTCGTCCAAACGGTCCGGTTGTACGACGGCGACGATGAATTTCATTAGATCCTCCAAAATAGCATTCAGCAATCAGCCGTCAGCGGTCAGCCAATCTTTGATGGTTTGAGCCGTAATGGTATTGGCTGACGGCTGAAAGCTGAGAGCTGACGGCTGATGGTAATCAATCGATCAGCGTATAAGCCACTTCACGGTGTTCCGTGAGGTCCAGTCCGATCCGTTCATTTTCTTCCGTCACCCGCAGACCTACGAGGACGTCCACCAGCTTTAGGAGCAGATACGATCCGACGAACGAATAAACGACGGTGATCGCCACCGCCTTGAACTGGATCAAGAACTGGCCGGGGTTGCCGTGCAAAAGTCCGTCGGCGCCCGCCGGGTTCACGGCTTTGGTGGCCCAAAGGCCGACGGCCAAGGATCCCCACACGCCGCCGATACCGTGGACGCCGAAGGCGTCCAGGGAGTCGTCGTAGTTCAATTTAGCCTTGAGGAACGTGACGGCCCCGTAACAGATGACCGACGAGCCGATCCCTATGGCGATCGCCCCCATGGGATCGACGAACCCGGCCGCGGGTGTCACCGCGGCCAAGCCCGCCACGGCGCCCGTGATCATCCCCAGCATGGTCGAGTGGCCGTTCGAGAACACGTCCAAGATCGCCCACGCCAATCCCGCCGCCGCTCCCGCCATCTGGGTGGCGACGAAGGCGTTGGTGGATAGAGCGCCCGAACAGAGGGCGCTTCCGGCGTTGAAGCCGAACCAACCGA
>PMLF01000274.1 GCA_003158755.1 Elusimicrobiota bacterium
AAGACCACCAGGCCGATCCGGTCGTGGGGTCGATTGTCGACGAAACGCCGGATCACTTCCTTGGCGCCCTCCAGCCGGTTCAGGGGCTTGAAGTCCAGGGCGGCCATGCTGCCGGAGGTGTCCAGGACCAAAAGGATGTCGGTCGTCGGAGTCAGCGCCTCCTCATGGGTTTGGCCGTGTTGGGGGCGCGCCAGAGCGACGATCAATAAGACCAGGGACGCCAGGCGCAGGTGGGACAGGACGGCCGAGCCGTCGGACTTCGGAGTCGAGCGCAAAAGAGAAAGCGACGGAAACCGGAACCGCGCCCGGGCGCGGACACCTTCCCGCCGTTGGTAGATAGCCAGGATAGGGATCGCCGCGAGAAACCANNCGAAAGTCGGCGTCACCGGGGAGGTTCCTCCGTCGGCTTCTCCCGCGTGGCGAGGACGAAGCCCTTCAATCGATCCCGATGCCGCAAGCGCTCCTCCGAAGGGGATTCGAAGCGGGCAAACTTCGCCAGGTCGGCCGTCTCCAGCAGATCCCGCAGGACCGACCGGAAGTCGCCGTCGATGGGGAGGTTTCTCAAGATCGGAATCAACTCTTCGGTGGTGCGGTCCATGGCGGCCCGTTGATAGCGGCGCTCGATGTAAACCTTGAAAATGTCCGTGAGCCGGCTGTAGTAGGGTTTGGCCGGTCCCTCCAGGAGAGCGCCCATCCCTTCCAGGGCCCGCAAGGCTTCTTCATCAGGCGGAACCAGGACCTTCGCTCCGAACCCGTCGAGGAAAATGGCGCGTCTTTTCCAGAAAATGAGGAGGCCGGCAATGGCGGCGATTATTAGTCCAGCCAAAACCCACGGCCACGGGTTCCACGGCAAGGGGCGAAGCCCCCCTTTGAGACCCTTGAGGTCCTTGGATCCGGGGGAAAGAACGCTTTTAATGGACACGGGGATTTCGGGCGTCTCCAACGTTTGCGTGGAACCTTTGACGTCCAGGTAATGGAACGTTAAAACCGGGATCGTGGCCTTGTCCAACTCAAAGGTCGCGAGGGTCAGGACGTGAACCGTGCCCGAGGAAGAAGCGCCCTGTAACTCGAAGGAACCCCACGTTTCCGGCGGCTCGAAGGGGAGGGGTTGCTCGCCGGGGGAGGGCACGACGGTGACGGTCAACTTCAGCCGGTCCCCGACGCGGACCTCGCGGGGATCGACGGAGGTTTCCAGGCGCGCGGCGGCTACGGGCGTTACCGCTAAGAGAAAAAGAAGGAGAAGGGAATAATGCCGATTTGAAAAGCCGTCATACCGGCGAACGCCGACTGCGCCAGCGAGAAATGCCGCGAGGGAGCGGCCGGTATCCAAGGTTTGAAACGGATTTTTAAAATCCGTCTTAGGGCCTGGACCCCGGCTTTCGCCGGGGCGACGACCTATTTCCAAGGGGGAAAGGAGCCGTTCCATTTTATCGCCGATTCCTATGCCGCCGCTGGAAGAAGGCCAGCAAGGGGTCCGTGAGGGGTTTGTCGGTTTCCAGGAGGAGGGTGTCCACCCCAGCGGCGGAGAACATTTTTTTCAATCCTTCCCATCGGCCGACGGCGGACGCTCCGGCGGTCCAAGCGCCCGACTCGCCGGTCTCCGCGTCCTCGACGAGGATTCTCGCCCCCGGGGAAAAACCCTCCTCCCACGGGTCGCGGACGCCGACGGCGATCAGGTCGTGGCGGCGGGCCGCGATGCGGAGGGGTTTCTCAAAGTTAGCGTCGAGAAAATCGGAAATCAGGAAGACGACGGCGCGCCGCCGTTGGACGCGGTTCAGCTCTTCCAGCGCGGCGCCGATGTCGGTCCCGCGTCCCTGGGGCTTGTGGACCAAGACATCCCGAACCAAGCGCAGCAAGTGCCCTCGAGTTTTCCGGGGCGGCAAGTGGCGTTCGACCCGGTCGGTGAAGAGCATCAGGCCGGCCTTGTCTCCGTTCTTGAGAGCGGCCATGGCCAGGAGAGCCGCCAACTCCGCCGCGAGCCGGGCTTTGGTCCGTCCCCTCGTGCCGAACATTTGGGAAGCGCTCGCGTCGACGAGGAAAAGGACCGTGAGCTCCCGTTCCTCCACGTACCGTTTCACGTAGGGATGGCCCCGCCGCGCGGTGACGTTCCAGTCGATGTCGCGCACGTCGTCCCCGGGCTCATACTCGCGCACCTCGTCGAACTCCAAGCCGCGGCCTTTGAACGCGCTGTGGTAGCGGCCGGCGAAGAGCTCGCTGACGAGGCGCCGCGCGGTAATGTCAATGCGTCGCACCACCGCCAAGGATTCGGAGGGGAGGAGATCTAGAGGCACGTGAGTTCCTTAGATTGAAGTAAAAAGGAAAAAGTAAAAAGGAAAAAGGGGGGAGAGAGTCTCCATTTTTTACCTTCTACCTTTTACCTTTTGCCCTGTCTTCACGGGACGGGGATTTCGTCGAAAAGGATCCGAACGATGTCGTCCGCCGTTTTGGCGTCGGCCTCCGCCTCGTACGAAAGGATCAGCCGGTGCCTCAGAACGTCGGCGCCCACGGCTTTCACGTCGTCGGGGGTCACGTAGGCGCGGCCGCGGATGAACGCCATGGCCTGGGCCGCTTTCTGGAGCGAGAGCGTGGCGCGGGGAGAGGCGCCGTACAGAATCCAGGACTTCATTTTTTCAAGCCGGAATTTTTCGGGTTCCCTCGTGGCGAAAACCAGGTCCAAAATATAATTCTTCACTTTTTCGTCGACGTAAATCTCGTCCACCAACCGCCGAACCGTCGAGACCCTCTCCAGGCTCAGGGTTTTTTTCGGTTGAGGCGGGGTCAGGCTCCCCATCCGTTCCAGGATGTCCTTCTCTTCGGTTCGGGAGGGATAACCCACGCGGACCTTGAGCATGAACCGGTCCATTTGGGCTTCCGGCAGGGGATAGGTGCCTTCCTGCTCAATGGGGTTTTGGGTGGCCAGAACCAGAAAAGGATCGGGCAAGGGGAAAGTGCGATCCCCGATCGTCACCTGCCGCTCCTGCAT
>PMLF01000168.1 GCA_003158755.1 Elusimicrobiota bacterium
GTGCCGAAGCCGCCGGGGAAGAGGGCCACCGCGCTCGTCTCCTTCAGGAACATGAGCTTCCGCGTGAAGAAGAACCGGCAATCGATGAACATCGTGTCCTTCGAGATGAACTCGTTGGGGTGCTGCTCGAAGGGCAGGCGGATGTTGATGCCGAAACTGTTGCCCTTGCCCGCGCCCTCGTTGCCCGCCTGCATGATGCCCGGCCCCGCGCCCGTGATGACCATGAAGTTTTCCTTGGCCATGAGCTTGGCGAAGGCGACGGACATCTTATATTCCGGTTCTTTCGGCTTCGTGCGAGCCGAACCGAAGATGGTGACTTTCCGACGTTCGCGGAAAGGCTTGAAGATGCGGAAACCGAAGCGCAGTTCCCGGAGGGCCCGGTTCAATATCTTCACGTCGCCCCGGTCCAACTGGGAGTTCTGGGCTTTGAGGGCGGTGACGATGATGCCCCGGACCAAGTCGGCGTTGTCCACGTTCGATCCATCGACGGTCGCCAGGGATATCAGCTCGTCGATCTTGTGGAGGATCGTCGGGCTCCAGGCGTCGAAGGCGCTCCCGGCCTCCTCGGGGTACAACATCTCGCTGGTCGGTTTTTGGGGGATCGGGTCGGTCAAGTTGTTCTCCTGGTGGAACCTTAGGGCAAAAGGAAAAAGGGAAAAGGAAAAAGGGAGGAAGAAAACACACAAGGTAAATCTTTCCTCACTTTTGCCTTTTTACTTTTACCTTTTGCCTTATCAACCATAATGCTTCCGAAAATCATCGAACGTCGCGCGCCGATGGGGGCGCGTCCAGTGACGCAAAAAGCCCGCGCCCAAGTAAGCCATGGCGTGGATTTCCCGGAGCCGGGGGTGCGCCCGAAGGAACTTCTTGAGGGCGTCCGGCGGTCTTGGATCGTCGGGGACCCGCTCCAGCGGTTGTCCATCCAAGGAAATCCGGTGGGTCCGGCACGGAGCGGAAATACCCAGGAGGCCCGCCGCCCTGTTCGACGCCGTCTCGGCCATGAGGCGGAAATCGGACATTTTCCCCCCCGCCGCCGTCAGGAACCCCGGCGCGCCCTTCGCCGAGTGATCGAAAATCTCGAACTCCCGGGAGAGGAGCTTTTCCGATCCCGCCTGGGCCAGGATGGGCCGGGCGCCGACCAGCGTCCGGTCGAACCGCTCGGGGAAATCGGAGAAATATCCGCGGACCGTCCGCAGCAGATATTTTTTCTCTTCGTCGGTCGTGCGCAGGTTGTCGGGGCCCCGGTCGGTTTCCTCGTCGGTGGGGCCCACCAGGATGAGGTCGCCGTGGGGCAGGATGAAGATGAACCGCTCGTCGGGCGCCTGCAGTATCAACCCCGTGGGCCGACCGGAGGCGGACAGGAAGTCCATGGGACGGTCGTAGACCAGTTGGGACCCCTGCCGCAGCCGCAAAGGAACGTCCATGCCGGCGAGCCCGGCCACCCGATCCGCCCAAGGGCCGGCGGCGTTGACGACGAGCCGGGCCGCGACGGTCTCCTCGCTCCCGTCGGCGGAGCGCAGCCGCGCCCCCGTCACCCGACCGCCCTCGCGGACAAGGGCCGTGACCTCGGTCTCCAGTCGCGCGTCGGCGCCTTCCCGAACGGCCGCGTCCAGGTTGGCCTTCACCAGGGCCTCCGGGTCCACCCACCACTCGTCGAAGGACAACGCCCCGACGAGCCCCTCCGCCTTCAACCCCGGAAACAACCGCAAAGTGTCCGACGGCGAGAGCCGGAGATGCGAAAGCCCCCCCTTCATGTGGGAGAGGACGTCGTAGGCTTCCAGGAGGGTCTCCACGGTCTCGATGCCGTGGGCATGGCCGCGATAGACGGGCCAGACGATGGGCAGCCGGGTCAAAAGGGGTTGGGCGATCCGCACGATGTGGCCCGAGTCCCAACAGGTAGTTTGGGTGGTGAGGCGGTCGTAAAGGAGATAACGCAAGCCGCCGTGGATGAGGTGGGAAGACTTGTTGGTGGTGCCGCAGGCCGGGCGGCCTTTTTCGACGAGGAGGGTCTTGACGCCCCGCAGGGCCAAGTCCCGGACGATGCCGGCGCCCGTGATGCCGCCCCCGATGACGATGACGTCGTAACTCATTAGCGTGGAGTGTACAAAAAGCGTCCCCGTCGCGCTTACTCACCCGCCTCATTCCTTTAGCGCGCTTATCCCCCCAGCGCCTCGCGGATCGCCTTCGCCAAATCCTCCTCGGAAAAGGGTTTATTGAGGTGGTTAAACTTCCTCCCCGCCAAACTCTGCCGGGCGAGGATGTCTTCCGAGTAGCCCGACATGTACAAAACCTTTAACCTCGGCCTTATCACCCGGATTTTATCCACCAGATCGAAACCGTTCATCCCGGGCATGACCATGTCGGTCAAGATCAGGTCTATGCGCGCGTCCGACTCCACCTGCATGAGCGCATCCTCCGGAGTCGGCGCGGCCAGCACGTCGTAGCCAAGGCCCCGCAGCATCAGGCTCGCCATATTGAGCGCCGCCGGTTCGTTTTCAACGAGGAGAACCTTCTCCCCAATTCCCATCACCGACGTCCCCCCTCTTTTGTCCGAAACCGAGACCATGGAGCCTTGGTACCGAGGCAGATAAATGAAGAAGGTCGTTCCGCGGCCCACTTCGCTTTCCACGTCGATAATGCCGTGGTTTTGTTGAACGATGCTGTACACCGTCGCCAAGCCCATGCCGGTGCCTTGGCCGACCGCCTTGGTGGTGAAAAACGGCTCGAAGATGTGTTCCAACGTTTCCTTTTTCATCCCCTCCCCCGTGTCGCTGAAGGAAAGACGGACATAATCCCCGGGAACGAACCCGAACCGTCCGGAGCAAAAAGCCTCGTCCAAAGAGACGTTCTTCGTTTCGATGACGATCCGACCCACGCCCTTCATGGCGTCCCGCGAGTTCGCCGCGAGGTTGGTCAGGATCTGATCCACTTGAAGGGGATCCGCCATCACCGGCCACAGATCCTCCCCCGCCTTCCATTCCTCGGAAACGTCCTCGCCCAGGAGCTGCCTCAGGATATTTCGGAGGTTTTCAACGCCGCGGTTCAGGTTCACCACCTTGGGAGCGACCGGCTGTCTCCGAGAGAAGGTCAGCAACTGCCGCGTCAGATCGGTGCAGCGGTGGGCGGCTTTCCGGACTTCCTCCAGGTTCAATCGAATGGGGTCGGAAGCGGCGATTCGCTTCAGCACCAGCTCCACGAACCCCGTGATGATCCAAAGCATGTTGTTGAAATCATGCGCAACCCCGCCGGCCAACCGGCCCACGGTCTCCATTTTCTGGGCCTGGCTCAACTCGGCTTGAAGCTTCTCCTTTTCCGCCTCGGCCCGCTTGCGCCCGGTGATGTCCTGAATGAAGGTGACGAAAAAAATCGGCTCCTTCGCCCCCCGCCGCACGGGAGCGACGGACACGAACACCCACACATCGGACCCGTCTTTATGCCGATAACGTTTCTCCATGCTCGTCCTCTCCGCATCTCCGGCGATCATGCGTTTCATGGCCTCGGCACCCAATTCCCGGTCGTCCGGGTGGGTTACTTCGTTGAAGGACAATCCGACCAACTCCCTCTCCTTGTAACCGATCATGCGGCAGAGTTCGTCATTGACCTTCAGGAAATGCCCGTTCTTCCCCGCCACGCAGAGACCGACCGTAGCCCCCTCGAACGCCGCGCGGACCATGGCCTCGCTCTCCGCGAGCGACGCCTCCATGCGACGGCGACCGGAAAGGTCCCGCACGACGGCCTGCAGGACCTTCCGTCCTTCCAGGGTCATCCGCGTCAGCGACACCTCGGCCGGAAACGTGCCGTTGTCGTTGAAACGCCGGTGCGTCCATTCGAACCGGTTCGTTCCTTTCTCCATCGCCGAAGCGATGTGTTCCGAGGAAAGCGCCGAGGAATCCCTCCCGTCGGGCTGAACGGGAGGTGAAACGTCCCCGGGTTGCCTGCCGCAAAAATCCTCCTTGGACCGGCAACCGAAAACGCGCAGCGTCGCCGGGTTGCAGTCGAAGAAGCCTTTCTGGTCCAGCAGCATCACCGCG
>PMLF01000131.1 GCA_003158755.1 Elusimicrobiota bacterium
GAGACTGTGTCAAAAGTCTCCAAGGAAAGGATGCAAAACACTAAAATAGGAATGCAACAAACCCGTTTGCGTCAGGAGCCACCTATGCCGATCAAAACAGGCGACCGCCATCAACTAGCCCTTCTGCCGTCCTCGATAGAAGACTACGTGGGCACGGAGGACCGTGTGCGGGCCTATGACGCGTTCATCGATTACGCGGTGGAAGCCGGGATCAACCTTCCCCGGGACACCGACATGGGCCGGCCGCTCTACGATCCGAAAACGATGCTGAAACTTTTGGCTTACAGTTACTCCTACGGGGTCCGCAGCTCCCGTCAGATCGAAAGGAGCTGCCATCACAACCTGTCCTTCATTTGGTTGACCGGGGGTTTAAAACCCGATCACAAGACGATTGCCTCTTTTCGTCGGCGGCACACGGCGTTGCTCAAAGACATTTTGAAACAGTGCGTCCGGTTCTGCCTGAAGAGCGGCCTTATCGACGGCAATGTCCTTTTCCTGGACGGCACCAAGATTAGGGCCAACGCCGGCCTCCACAACAGTTGGACCCCCGAACGGTGCCGAAAGGTCTTGGAGCGGATGGATCAAAAGATCGAGGCGCTCTTGGCCGAATGCGAGGCCGCCGACCAATCGGAAGAAGGACAGACCGACCATGTCCGTCTCTCCTCCGACCTTAAGGAATCGGCGGCGTTGCGCGAACAGGTTCGGAAAATCCATCAAGAACTGAAGAACGAAGACCGGTCCTGTCACAACACCACCGACCCGGACTGCGCCACCATGAAAAGCCGTCAGGGCGTGCACGCCGCCTACAACGTGCAACAGTCGGTGGACGACAAACACGGATTAATCGTGCACACCGACGTCGTCAGCCAGGCCACCGATATCCGGCAGTTCGCCGACCAAGTCGAGAAAATCGAACAAGCGCTCCCAAAACCTCCCGTCACGGTATGCGCCGACGCGGGCTACGCCTGCACGGAAGAAATCAAAAAACCTCTCGAAAAAGGAATCGACGTTGTCGTGCCGTCAAATGCCCAGGCGGCGGAAACCATCCCCGGCCCTTTCCATCATGACGCCTTTTCCTACAACCTTTCCACCGACACTTACCTGTGCCCCGAGGGGCAAACCCTGGAATATTCCGGGGTCGACAAGCCGGGGATTTCCCGAGCCTATGGGGTGCCCGATCCGCTCACCTGCCGAGCCTGCCGTCATTTCGGCGTATGCACGTCTTCCCCGCGCGGACGAAAGATCAAACGGCTGATCGACGAAGACGTCAAAAAACGGGTGGAAGCTCGCTACGCATCGCCCGAAGGACAAGCGATTTATCGACGCCGAAAGGAGCGAGCCGAACTTCCCTTCGGATTCATCAAGCGCGCCCTAAAAGCCGATTCCTTCCTTCTACGCGGACGGCAGGGCGTCTTGGCCGAGGCCTCTCTCTGGGCCGCCAGTTTCAACCTCACCCGGTTGATCACCTTGTTGGGAGGTGTTCGCCCCTTGGTAGAGAAGTTTCAGACTTAGAAAAGACTATCCGCTGGACATTTTTGTCTTTCTAAGACGAAAACGCGGCGCGCACCCCCGGTTTGAATAAGAACCATGATATTTCCCTTTCCCCTTGGAGACTTTTGACACAGTCTCACAAAGGAGGGGGAAAATCAGGCGGATTCTCATCCGGACCGCCGTGATTGGGGTCAATCCTTTGTCTTTCCTTTACAAACGAATCTTAAGGCCCGTTCTCTTCCGTTTCGACCCGGAGACCGTCCACGGTTTGGCCGTCGCCTGGCTTAAGGTTTTGGGCGCCCCCGGGATCAGGTCCGTCGTCGGCGCGGCGACGTCCGTCAATGATCCGGCTCTGAATTCAACCGTCGCGGGAATCACGTTCCCTTCTCCCGTGGGATTGGCCGCCGGTTTCGACAAGGACGGCGAAGCATTGCCGGGCCTGGAAGCGCTGGGGTTCGGGTTCCTGGAGGCTGGCACGCTGACGCCCCGTCCCCAGCCGGGCAACGACCGTCCGCGCTTGTTCCGATTTCCGTTGGCGGAGGCCATCGTTAACCGGATGGGTTTCAACAACGCCGGGGCCACCTCCGTCGCCGCGCGTTTCGCGGCCCGCGCGCCGACGCTCGGCGTTCCGCTGGGGTTCAATATCGGCAAGAACAAGACCACTCCCAACGAGCGGGCGGCCGAGGACTACCTGGCTTGCCTGGAAGCATTGTTCCCTTACGCGGACTTCTTTGTGGTCAACGTGAGCTCGCCCAACACCCCGGGCTTGAGGGACCTCCAAGCCCCGTCGGAAATGGAGCCGCTGATGAAGGCCCTGTCCGTGAAAGCCGCGGCCCTTGCCGCCGCGGCGAAGAAACCGGCGCCGCCGCTCTTCATCAAGATCTCTCCCGACGAGGACGTCGCCGAGGCCACGGTGGACATCGCGCTCAGGACCGGTTTCGCCGGGATCGTGGCCTCCAACACCACCCGCTCGCGGGAAGGGCTCCCGCCGGAAGCTCCCGCCGAGGGGGGAATGAGCGGCCGACCACTTTTCGCCAAGTCCACGGACTTGCTGCGCCGCCTCCATCGGGCGTCCAAAGGGAAGCTGACCCTCGTCGGCGTCGGCGGCGTGTCCTCCGCCCGGGACGCCTACGAAAAGATTTTGGCCGGAGCCTCCCTGGTCGAGGTTTACACCGGTTTCATCTACCAAGGACCCCTGTTCGTCCGGGACCTCCACCGGGGCCTTCGAGATTTACTTCGAAAGGACGGTTTCCGTTCCGTCCAAGACGCCGTCGGGCGTGACGCGTAAAAGGATGACCTCGTGAGAGAAAAAGGACTGATCGTCGCGTTGGACGTGGAAGACCCCGCGGAGGCCCGCGCCCTCGTGGGGCGCCTCGGCTCGTCGGTGGATTTCGTCAAGGTCCCTCCCACGCTGGCCTTGAAAGACACCGAACTGATCCCGTGGCTGCGCAAGCGCCGTAAGAAAATCTTCCTGGATTGCAAGTGGTATGATATTCCCTCTCAAGTGCGCCGTTCCGTCGAGGCGGCGGGCCGGATGGGCGTGACGTCCTGCACCATCCACGCGGGCGCGGGCCCTGCCGTCATCCAAGCCGCCGTGGCCGCGAGGCCCAAGCCCCTGATTTGGGCGGTTACCGTCCTCACCAGCTTTTCGGATTCGGACCTTCGCAAAGTGGGCGTGGAATCCCGGGCGGAAGCCCAGGTCGTTCGCCTGGCGCGGTTGGCCCAGTCCTGCGGCGTGGACGGGATCGTGTGCTCTCCCCACGAGGCGGCGGCCCTCCGGCGCAAGGGGATCAAAGTCACCCTCGTGACCCCCGGCATCCGCTTCGGCGAAGCGGGCGGCGCCAGCAAGGACCAGAAGCGTACCTCCGGCCCGGGCAAGGCCTGGGCGGCGGGCGCCGACTACATCGTCGTCGGCCGCAGCGTCCTCGAAGCCGCCGACCCCGCGAAGGCGGTCCGCGACATCTTGAAGGAGAAACCAAAACCCGCCTCCCGAAGGGGACGCTCGGCGGGGAAAGGCAAACCCTAACATGGAAATCAACCAGCTCGCCAAAACCGTCTACGAGACGTGCAACATCAAGGGAACCTTCAAGCTCCGCTCGGGGCAGACCAGTTCCGAATATTTCGACAAGTATCAACTGGAGTCTCGGCCCGCGCTCCTGGCCGCCATCGCCGACGGCATGGCCGACCTCCTGCCCGTCGACACTCACGTCCTGGCGGGACTGGAGATGGGGGGCATCCCCGTCGCGGCGGCGATCTCGCTCAAGACGGGTCTCCCCGCCGTGTTCGTCCGCAAGAAGGCCAAGGAATACGGTACTTGCAAGACCGCCGAGGGCGTCGATTTCAAGGGCCAAAAAGTCACTGTGATCGAGGACGTCGTGACCACCGGCGGCGCCATCATCGACGGCGTCCGGGCTTTGCGCGAGGGCGGCGCCCAGGTGGACACGGTGATTTGCGTCATCGACCGCGAGCAGGGCGGCGCCGCGCGCCTCGGCGAGATCGGTCTCACCCTCAAACCCCTTTTCACCGCTTCCGAACTCCGCCGCGCCGCCGGCGCCGCTTAAAAGGATCCCCTATGCCGAATAAATCCTGGACCTATAAAAAATCCGGCGTCGACATCGACGCGGGCGACGCCTTGGTGGACTTCATCCGCACCAAGAACTCCGCCATCGGCGACTTCGCCGGTCTCTTCCCCATGCCCAAGGGCATGAAGAAGCCGATGCTCGTCGGCTGCACCGACGGCGTGGGCACCAAGCTGAAGATCGCCCAAGACCTGGGCGTCCACGGCACGATCGGCATCGACCTCGTGGCCATGAACGTCAACGACCTGATCTGCTGCGGGGCCGAGCCGCTGTTCTTCCTGGACTACCTGGCCGTGNNTCGGCGGCGAGACCGCCGAGATGCCGGGCATGTATCCCAAAGGCGAATACGATTTGGCGGGTTTCGCCGTCGGAGCCGTGGACGACGTTCGCCGCGTGCGGAACGACAAGATTCGCCCGGGCGACGTCCTCCTGGGTTTGCCGTCCTCAGGGGTCCACTCCAACGGCTATTCCCTGGTCCGCGCCATTTTTAAGGGGAAGGCCCTGAAGCAATGGGGGAAGAAGCTCCTGGCCCCGACGAAGATATACGTCCGACCCGTGCTGAAGGCTCTGGCCGCCCACCCCGGCGCGGTCAAGGGGTTGGCCCACATCACCGGCGGCGGGTTGCTGGAAAACGTCCCCCGCTTTTTGCCGAAAGGCACTGACGCCGTGATCTTCAAAGCCTCCTGGCCCGTGCCCGAGGTCTTCACCGAGCTTCAACGCCGCGGCGGCGTTGCGGAGCCGGAAATGTTCCGCACCTTCAACATGGGCCTCGGCATGGTCCTGGCTGTCGAGCGTTCCAAAGCCCCGGCCGTCCGACGTCAACTCGCCCCCTGTTTTGAAATAGGGCGCGTAGAAAAAGGCGCTGGAATCGTCCGTCTTGTTTAAAAGAAAGGAAAAAGTAAAAAGGTAAAAGGGAAAAGTTAGGTAGAAAAGGGCGCAATGAAAAAGGCCAAGGCGAAGGGATTTTAAGTTGAGGTTCTCTCCACACTTTTACCTTTTACCTTTTTACTTTTACCTTTCTTTTATCCAGGGGTTTTGATGAGCCTCAAAGACGCTTGCCTCCGCCGCGGATGGCTCGTTCCCCTGACTCTCGGTCTTTTCGTCGACAACGTTCGCGGCACTCCCGTCCGCTCCGCCGCCGTGATCGCGGCCGTCGTCTGGGGCTCGGCGGTCCTTCTCAAGAATCGCCGCCGTCCCCCGCTTTCCTTCGCCGCCCTTGTTTTTCCTCTTTGGTGCCTTGCCGGAATATTTTATTCCGTTTGGCTTACCAATACCCTGAACGAACTGACCCTCCTTTTCGCCGCCTCCGCCCTGGCGGTCGCCGCGCCTTTGGTCTTCGCCGATTCTCCGGAGGAGAAAATATTTTTCTCCCGTGCCCTCGTCCTCCTGGGATTGGTCCGGGCGGCCGTTTCCATTTTCATTCCGCCGTCGGGCGGGCGATTTCTCCTTGATCCGGGACAGTGGGGCGTGTCGAATTATTCGGCGGTGCCGATGTTCTTGGTCCTGGGCCTGGTGGCGGGGAGGTCCCTGGAAGGCCGGACCTGGCGCGTCGCGTGGAGCGCTCTACTGGCGGCAACCTTGTGGCTAGGCCTCCGGTGGAACGCCATGTCCGCCCTCCTCGGCCTGGCGGCGGGGTTGCCCCTCGAATACGCTTTCCGTCGGAGGAACCTTAAGCTCTTCGCGGCCGCCGGGATCGTGGGAATCGCGGTCCTGGCCCTCCTCTTTTCGTCTTCCGCTCCGAAAAGGCTTCGCTACAACCCGGACGATCCGAACCGGATGGAGCGGATCGCCATTTGGTACGACAGCCTGGCGTGCGGCGCGGATCGTCCCGTGGCCGGGACGGCCCTCGGGGTCTATGAGGAATATTTCCCGCGGTACAAATCCCTCGTGGGGGGGCGGACGGCCAACTTCGCCCACAACGAGTGGATCCAGCTCTTCTGCGAAACCGGTCTCATCGGTCTCGGTCTCGGGATTTTCTTGCTGAGGGGCTTGTTCTACCGTATCCGTCGAGTAGGCTGGGATTTTCCCGGAGCGGCGACGGGATTGGTCCTGATATTGTTATGGTCCCAAATCTATTTCGTTTTCCGTTTTGACGGCGTCTTGTTCGCGGGGGCTCTCTTCACCGCCTTTTTTTCACCTCCTGTTTTTGCTCCGCTCGGAAAAATCGGTCGGGCGGCGGTTTTGGTCTTTTTGGGGTTGACGGTCGCCGTTTCCGTCGGCCAAGGAGGGGCGCAGATCATCGAAAAATGGGGAGGAGTCGCCTGGGACCGCGGGGTCGCGGCGACGGCGTTGCGCCGGTTCCAGATCGCGTCCCGGTGGAACCCCTTGGATCCGCGGCTCCTGGATCACCAAGTGGAATGCCTTCGGCGGTTGAATCGGAAAGAGGAGACCTTGCCCTTGTTGGAAAAATCCTTGGCGTTGAAACCCCGCGACGTTTGGATCCGTCGGAAGCTGGCCGTGGCGCGTTTGAACCTGGTGGGGGTCGACGCCGCCAGGGACACCTACCGTCCGATCCTGGACCTGGCCCCCAACGTGGGCCAGTTCCGACGGGAATACGAAGACCTTTCGAAAGGATAAAATGAACAAACCCATTGGCATCGGCGTGCTGGCCTCGGGGGGCGGTTCCAACTTCGAGTCGCTGGTTAAGGCCGGGATCCCCGGGGCGAAGTTCCGCTTCCTCGTCGTCAACAAGCCCGGCGTTGGCGCCCTGGACCGGGCGAAACGGCTGGGCGTGGAAGCCCTCGTGATCGAGCCCAGGGCGTTCGCCGACCGCTCCGCTTTTTATGACGCCGTCGCCGGAGAAATGGAGAAGCGGGGCGTCTCCCTGGTTTGTCTCGCCGGTTTCTTATTGATGATCGAACCGAATTTCATCCGGCGGTTTCCCGGCCGGATACTGAACATCCACCCGGCCTTGTTGCCGAAGTTCGGCGGGAAAGGGATGTGGGGCCACCACGTCCACGAGGCCGTTCTGGCGGCGGGGGAAAAAGAGTCGGGCTGCACCGTCCATGTGGTCGACGAGCAGTTCGATCACGGACCCATCCTCGCCCAGGCCCAGGTCCCGGTCCTTCCGGGGGACACCCCCGACGCCCTCGCCGCCCGGGTGCTGGAGCAGGAGCACACGATTTATCCGGAAACAGTATGGAAGGTCATTCGGAAAATGGGAGAGTCCAAACCATGAAAGAATGCTCGAATCCCGAATGCCCGTATCGGGTGTCCCTTGGCAGGGCTGTCGTCTTTTCCGACGGCGTCGACGCCTGTTCGGAGTGCGGCGGTCCTCTGTCCACCGCCTCGGCGGAAAACCTCTTCTCGAGCCTGCCCGACTTTACTCGCCGGATCTTTTATACGGCGGGACTTGTTTTAGTGTGGCTCCTTCTCGCCCACGTCCCTCTTCCGGGCGTTCCCCGGGTCCTCCTCTCCAAACCGGGCATGCTCGGTCGTTTCAATATCTTTTCCTTGGGTCTGGCCCCCTACGTCACCGCCGCCGTCATCGTCGAAATCCTGACGTACGCGATCCCTCGCCTAAAGTCGCTTCGAGACGGCGGGGAGGACGGCCGGAGAAAATTGAAGGTGATTTCCCTTTGGACCGCCCTGGCCCTCGCTTTCATCCAAGGGTTCGGGTTCACCTCGCTGGGCGCCCGCCTGTTGGAATCGTATTCCGTCGATTCGTTGCCTCTCTGGCATTTCCCGGTCTGGACCCTGACTTTGACGGCGGGCACGTTCCTTTCCCTTTGGATCGCCGAGGCCATTTCATCGTCGGGAACGGGTCACGGAGTGGCGCTCCTTTGGATGATGCCGAACCTCACCCGCATCTTCAAATTCGGCCAGGCCCTTTGTCGCCAAGATTGGTCCACCTACGACCTCGTCAACCGAGGTTTGGCGCTCGTCGCATCGGGAGCGGTTTTGGCGATCCTCATCGTTTTCATTGAAAAAGCCCGGCGCGACGTCCCGGCGCGGCTGAGGGACGGAACCGGCGTTTCGTTCCCTTTCAAGTTGACGGCGGCGGGCATCGTTCCAGTCCTGGTCCTTGATTTGTTTTTGGGGGCGGTCCGAAGCGTCGGGTTCTTCGCTCCTCACCATGGACGGGTCTGGGGACTGGAGGCCCTCGGGCTATGGCAATGGCCCGTGGAGTTTTGCCTGCTTCTCGTCTTTTCCGTCGTCCTGGTTCCCATGTTCCACGATCCCGAGCATATCCTTCGGGAGGTCGGCGGTTCCGTGAAGGATGAAAAGGCGTTCGACCGCCTTTTGCCGGCGGCGATCCTGCCGGCCGCCGCCTACCTCTTCTTCTTTTACGCGCCGTTGCCCAAGGCCGTCCCCGTGTGGTTCGGGTTCTTCAAGGACGTGTGGTTCATCAGTTTGGCGGCGGTGGCGATGGACGTGGCGAGCGAGGTCCGTTTCCGCCGGCGTTACGGCGCGCTGGCGTCCGTCCGCGAGTTCCACAGCGTTCCCTCGGCGGGTTTGGCGGAGTCCCTCTTCAAAGATAAGGGGATTCCCTGTTTCGTGAGAGGTTATTACTACCGGGCTTTGCGATACCTATTCGGCCCGTTCGTCGAAATGTCCCTGTGGGTACCGGAGGCGTCCCTCGCCGAAGCCCGGACCCTCCTGAACGAATTGGCTCCAGAAAAAAGAGAGGTTCTCCCATGATCACCCGCTACGCCCGGCCCGAGATGGCCTTGTTGTGGACCGACCAATTCCGCTGGGAGACGATCCTGGACGTGGAGCTGGCCGCGGCCGAAGCCCAGGCCCGACGAGGAATCGTCGACAGGAAGTCCGTCGCCGCCCTTCGCAAGAAAGCGCGGGTCGACGTGGATCGAATTTTGGAAATCGAGAAGACCACCAAGCACGACGTCATCGCCTTCCTGACTCAAATCGAGGAAACCGTCGGCCCGGCCGCCAAGGCGCTTCATCGGGGGCTCACCAGCTCCGACGTATTGGACACGGCTCTGGCCCTTCAGATGCGCTCCGCCGCCGACCTTTTGATCGAAGACGTGACGGGGCTCCTGCCCGTCATTAAAAAACTGGCCCTCGCCTACAAAGATACTCTCTGCATGGGTCGCAGCCACGGCATCCACGCCGAGCCCGTGACCTTCGGGTTCAAGGTCGCCAACTGGTATTCCGAGATGAAACGGGCGCTTCGGCGCCTCGAAGCGGCCCGGGAGGAAATTTCTTTCGGGAAGCTCTCCGGCGCGGTGGGGACCTTCGCCCACAACGACCTCGCCGTCGAGGCCGACGTGATGAAAACGTTGGGTCTCCATCCCGAGCCCGTTTCGACCCAGGTGGTCCCCCGGGACCGCCACGCCGCCTTCCTTCAAGCCATCGCGTTGGTCGGCGCCGGCATCGAGAGGATCGCGACCGAGATCCGCCACCTCCAGCGCACCGAGGTGCTGGAGGTGGAAGAACCTTTCACCAAAGGACAGAAGGGGTCCAGCGCCATGCCCCACAAGCGCAACCCCATCGTCTCGGAGAACCTTTGCGGACTGGCCCGCCTCCTGCGCGGCAACGCCCTGGCCGCCCTGGAAGACGTGGCGCTGTGGCACGAGCGGGATATCTCCCACTCCTCCGTCGAGCGGGTGGTGCTGCCGGACTCAACCACTCTCCTGGACTACATGATTCACCGGTTGAAGGGGGTCCTAACGGGGCTCCAGGTCTATCCCGACCGCATGCGGGCCAACATGGAAAAGACCGTCGACCTCGTCTGTTCCCAGCGGTTCGTCATCGCCTTGACGAAAAAAGGCCTACCCAAACAGCAAGCCTACGAGCTGGTCCAGCGCCACGCCCTCGCCGCCTGGACGGAAGGTCGTCCCTTCCGGGCCGACGTGAAAGCCGATCCCGCCATCGGCTCCCGCCTGACGGAGAAGGAAATCGAGGCGTGCTTCGATCTGCGCCCCTTCGTGAAAAACATCGGAAAGATTCTGCAGAGAACCCTTGTCTAACGCTCCGGGAGGCCTATACTTAATCCAATGAACATCTACTACTTTACCCTCGCCGCCCTGTTGGTCGGGACCGTCATGCTGGCGGCCGTGTTTTTGGTCCTGGCGCTGGTCCAACTGAAGCGCACCGCCCGGGAGGCGGAGCTTCTGGTTCGCAAAGTCAACTCCGAAATGGAAAAGGTGGGGAACGTCACCGCCGCGGTGTCCGGGTTCGCCGGCGCCATGGGTGGATCGGCGAGCCGGTTGCTGGGGAGCGCGGCTAACATCGTTTTCCATATGATCCAGAGCCGTCGACGGAAGAAACCGCCGGAGGCCCCTTCCGAAAAAGGAGAACCGTCATGAGCGAGGAACGTTCCACGGGAGAAACGCTGTTGATCCTTTTGGTCGGCGCCGCCATCGGCGTCGCCGCGGGGGCCTTGATCGCCCCTCACACCGGCCGCGAGACGCGGCGGCGCATCCGCCGGTGGCTGGAGGAAGCGGAAGAGAACTTGAAGGACGAGGGTTCGGAACTTTGGGAGAAGGGCAAGGAAGCCGTGAAGGGAAAAGTCAAAGAAGCGTGGGAAGGCCTTGGTCGCTAATAAAGAGTCTTTCCTAAAAAAAGTCCACCTGGTCTGGAAGCGTTTCCTCCGGGACGAGGTGTTCCGTTCCCGACGGGAGTTTTTGAAGAAAGTCTTCCTCTTCGAGGGATTGCCGGAGCGGGCCGTGGCTTTGGTCGCCAGCAAGCTCATGGAAAAGGGCTACCTCGCCGGGGAGGCGATTTTTCTGGAAGGGGACGTAGGCCGCGCTTGCTTCATCGTGGTCGAGGGCCGGGTGGAAGTCACCAAAGCGAACAAATCTTCCTCGCGCGAAGAGGTCCTTGCCGTGATGGAGCCCGGAGATTTCTTCGGCGAGATGACGCTCCTGGACGAACTGCCCCGCTCCGCCACCGCCCGCGCGGTCGATCCGTCCCGCCTCTTCATCCTTTACAAGACGCACTTGGACGAGCTCGCCAGCGAGTCTCCCCGCATCGCCGCCAAACTTTTGCATAATTTAGCCCGCCTCCTCTCCGCCCGCCTCCGACGACAAAACCTCCAGTCCGCGGTGGACTCCACCCTCAAGGAGACGTCGGCCCCTTCCCGATGAGCCGGTTCCTCCCTCCCGACCCGCGCCGCGCTGGCTCCGACGAGTTCCACATTTTTCGCGGACTGCTCTTTTTCGGACTGCTGGTGGTCGCCATCTGGCTCCTGGTCCTGGCCCGCGGGGTGATCCTACCGTTCTTCCTGGCGGGCCTCCTGGCCTACGTCATGAGCCCTCTCGTCACTTTTTTGGAATTGCGCGGACTGAAACGGACCACCGCCGTGGCCCTCCTGTACGTCGCCGTGGTGCTGGTGGTCGGGGGCCTGGCCTATTGGATTCATTCCATTTGGTGGGAAGAAATTCCCCGACTGAGGTACAACTGGCCTTTGTACCTTCAGCAGTTCAAAGCGTCCGCCGTCCACGCCGACGCGCTCCTCCGAACGGAGTGGCCGTGGGTATCGGAACACGTTTCCCTATCCCGGACCGTGAACCAGCTGCTTCGGCGCGCCGATTCCGCCCTGGACCTCACGCCGTCCTATTACCTGCCCCTGATCGTCACCCTCGGCCTCAACCTGATCCTGGTCCCTTTCGTCGGGTTCTATTTTTTGAAAGGCGGTCGCGCGGGTTTCCAGGTGATGCTGGACGCCTGCCCGGGCCGGTGGGTGGAAAAATTTCTCAGCCTCCTCCACAAAATGGACGACGTCATCGGGAATTATTTACGGGGAGTCTTGATGGAGGCCTTCCTGGTGGGGAGCTGCGCCTGCGTGGGTCTCCTGCTCCTGGGCGTGGACTACGCGGGCATCCTCGGCGGGGCGGCGTTGGTTTTCAATTTGGTGCCGTACCTCGGACCTCTGGCGGCGGGGGGGTTGGCGGTGACGGCGGCGTTCCTTCAGCATGGGAACTTAATAGCGCCCGCCCAGGTGGCCTTGTTCTTTCTGTCGCTGCGGCTGGCGGACGACCTCATTTTCCAGCCCACGGTCATGAACCGCGCCGTCCATCTGCACCCGGCCCTGGTCATCTTCGCTTTTTTAGCCGGCCACGAGATCGCCGGCATCTGGGGTCTCATCCTGGCTGTCCCGACGGTGAGCATCGTCAAGGAGTTGGGAACCCTGCTCCTAGCCTGGTACCGGTCGGAGACCGGCCGCCACACCCTCCCCCCGGCCCTGGCCCGAGCCGCGGCCAAACCCTGGGTCGTTTAAGTCCTTGGTTCCAATCCCTCCCCCATTCATGGGGGAAGGGCGGGGAGAGGGCGAACCGAAGCGCATAACTTCCTCCCGGCAAACTGATAAAATACCTATCCAGCGGGAGCGTCCGATCCTCCCGCGCCATACAATAATTTTGGTGGGTATAGCTCAGCTGGTTAGAGCGTTCGGCTGTGGCCCGAAAGGTCGGGGGTTCAAGTCCCCTTACCCACCCGTCGTTCCGATGAGGCTGGTTCCATTAATTTTCCGACGAGGAAATGGGGCCAGCCTCGTTTTTATTGGTTTAACGGATCGGATTGTTTTCATATTTATGAAATGAAAAGGCCCCAGTGCGGTCTTCATGAAAGGAACCAACAAGACCCCTGAACGTTGTATTCTTGAGGTCTATCTTGCGAACGTGAGGCCGAATGGCGGGTTTCACGTTCTTGCCTCATGGAAGCCCCCTTTGCGGAGCGGGGCTGGTCGAAGGGTGGTCTGAGCCGCGAGGAACGCGTGATGATACTCGTCTACTTCATTTATGGATTGGCTTTCTATTCTTTGGGAACGTCGATTCTGTTTTATCCCAAAAGAGGGAGCGAATTCTCGGTCGCTAAAACGTTTTTGCTTGTCGCTTCGTTCGGCATCTTCCACGGAATCCATGAATGGGTGGAGATGTTTCTCCTTTTGCAAAGGCCGGCGGAAACGGCGTTCCTCAAACCCGCAGGTTTACTTTGTTTGACAGCCTCTTTTTTGTCCCTTCTTTTGTTCGGCGTGAAAAGCCTGTCTCCCAAGAATAGATCATTCCCTCTTATAGCGGTCTTTCCCCTTGGGCTGCTCCTCACCTGGGTCTTCATTACAGGAGCGAGCGGCCGGGTGTATTTAATGGGGGATATTTGGGCGCGATATTTGTTGGGCGTTCCCGGGACATTGCTGACGTCATGGGCATTATTCCGGCAAAGCCCCGAGTTTAAAAAGATATCGCCCCGCGTCGCCGTTCATACCGAATCGGCGGCCGTCCTCTTCCTCCTCTACGGGTTCCTCTCGGGGGTTGTCGTGCCGGATGCGGGGTTCTTTCCGGCGTCTTGGATCAACACGTCCTGGGTCGTTCGCCACATCGAGATTCCGGTTCAAGTTTTTCGGGCCGTTTGCGCCCTGGGGATCACGTATTGTTTCATCTCCATGTTGAGCTTGTTTTCCTGGGAAACGAACAACAAGTTGCGCACCCTGTCTTTGAAGGACGAATTGACCGGCCTTCTCAACCGTCGTGGATTTTTCACCCTGGCCGAACAGCAGAGGAAAGTGGCCCAACGACAGAACAAATCCATGCTGCTCCTTATCGGGGATTTGGACAACTTAAAAGGGATCAACGACAAGTGGGGCCACCAGGAGGGAGACTCCACCTTGAAGGAAATATCCGACGTTTTGAGAGAAACATTCCGCCGGGCCGATGTAATCGCCCGGACCGGCGGGGATGAGTTTGGTATTTTTCAAATTGAAAGCAGCGCCGACGACTTAAACGCATCGCTCTCCCGGTTGCAAGACCATCTCGCGGAGCGCAACGCCGGGAATAACCGAGGCTACGCCCTTTCCATCAG
The DNA here is from genome assembly GCA_003158755.1 of Elusimicrobiota bacterium. Taxonomy (GTDB): domain Bacteria; phylum Elusimicrobiota; class Elusimicrobia; order FEN-1173; family FEN-1173; genus FEN-1173. Next base: position 13,830 of record PMLF01000131.1, read on the forward strand.
CGTTGGCTCGGTGCGTTGCGAGCCGGATGCGCCCTGCTCGCTGGATGAAATGGTCCTGCAGGCCGATCGCAGGATGTATGAACAGAAAAAGAATAAACGCGAACACCCGGTCGGCCTGAGCAATAAAATCGTAGACGGAATGTGACCGGTTCCCGATGTATCCTTACGCCGAAGTTGAGGCCGGATAATCCACCCACGGTTGGACGCGGTCAAGCCATTTCCAGAAGGATGATATGAACGATTCCAAAGAAGGGATTCCCAGCAAAGTCCCCGAGGTCGCCTTGGCCTTTTGGATCATCAAGATCGCCGCCACCACCCTCGGGGAAACCGGAGGCGACGCCGTTTCCATGTCGATGAATTTGGGCTACCTCGTGGGGACCGCTATCTTCGGGGTTCTCTTCGCCGTCGCGGTCATCGCCCAAATCCGCGCCAAGAAATTTCACCCCTTCCTTTATTGGACAACGATCGTAGCCACCACGACGGTGGGCACCACCTTGGCGGACTTCGCCGACCGTTCCCTGGGGATCGGCTACGCGGGCGGCACGACGATTCTGCTGGCCTTGCTCCTGGGGTCCCTGTTCGTCTGGCATCGCACCCTCGGCTCGGTTTCCGTCGACACCGTCAGCTCCCCCAAGGCGGAAATGTTTTATTGGGTGACCATCATGTTCTCCCAAACTCTGGGTACGGCGCTGGGGGATTGGACCGCCGACACGGCGGGCCTAGGCTATCTGGGGGGAGTGTTCGTGTTCTTCGGCCTGCTGGCGGTCATCGTCGCGGCGTACCGCTGGTCGAAGTTGTCCCATAGCCTTCTGTTTTGGTCGGCGTTCATCTTGACCCGGCCGCTCGGCGCCGTTGTGGGCGATCTCCTCGACAAACCCCACGCCGCCGGGGGCCTGGCCCTTAGCCGCTATACGGCCTCGGCGGTGCTTCTGGTGTTCATGGCCGTCTGCATACAATTCTTTCCCCAGCGCCCCGCCACCAGGAGCCATTGACCGATCCAATGAATTAGGAGGCATCCATGAAAAACATGAAATGGTTATTGGTGTTCTTGTGTGGGGTTTTGCTCGCCGGTGCGGCCTCGGCGAAAAACGATTACCGCTTCTTTCGGAAAATCGACGTGGGCGGGGAGGGGGGATGGGACTTCATGACGGCCGACACCGCCGCGCGAAGGCTATACGTCACTCATTCCGCGCAGGTGGACGTCCTGGACATGGACTCTGGGACGCCGGTGGGGAAAATTGGTGATTTGTCCGGCGTCCACGGCGTAGCCGTCGCCCCCGAATTCGGCCGGGGTTTCGTCACCAACGGCAAGACGGACAGCGTGACGATCTTCGACCTCAAGACGCTCCAAAAGATCGGGGACGTGAAGACCGGGAAGAAACCGGACGCGATCGCGTACGACCCCGCCACCCGCCGCGTTTTCGCCTATAACGGCGGCGACAAAAGCGCTTCCGTGTTTGAGGCTTCCAGCGGGACGACCGTCGGGACCATCCTCCTCGATGGCTCCCCGGAATCCTCGGTGGCCGACGGCGCGGGCCACGTTTACGTGAACCTGGAGGACACGAACGCCCTCCTCCAGGTCGATTCCGAAAAGCTGGTTGTCGATCAGCGATGGGCGCTGGCACCGGGGGAGGAGCCGTCCAGTTTGGCAATGGACGTGCCGCACCGGCGACTGTTTGTCGGCTGTGGAAACAAGGTGATGGTGGTTGTGGACGCCGATAGCGGTCGGGTGGTCTCTTCCCTGCCCATCGGTGAACACGTGGACTCCGCCGCCTACGATCCTCAGACGGGCTTGGTGTTCGAGTCCAACCGGGACGGGACGGTGACCGTGATTCACGAGGATACGCCGGACAAATA
>PMLF01000215.1 GCA_003158755.1 Elusimicrobiota bacterium
CCCCCCTTTTTCAAAGGGGGGGGGCACCAATTTCGCAACAGTCTCTGTTTGGTTCTTTCCATGACACGGATTTTATCAATTTCCCGGAAAGCCCACGGTACAACTAGTGTAATTTTGCGCCTGCCGTAGAATTTACGTTTAAGTTACAACTTGTTAATGGGGAATTAAGGCCCTTTCTTTATACTTTGAGGGTGATGCGATCACCTATATTGCTTGGTCGTCCGGGGTCCTTTGTCCGTCGCGCGGGAGCGGGTCTCATTACACTCCTGTTTGCGGCGACGAACGCGTTTTTCCCTCACGCGGCCGAGGCAAATTTCTGGGCCGATCGGAGAAACGCCGCCCAGCGGATGCGCGCCTCCAACGAAGATTCCTCGGAGACTCCGGTCCGGGTGGCTTCAGCGCTGACGTCGGAACAACAGCGGATCTTCTCCGAAATGCCCCGGGCGGGCCAGGTTTCCGTTTTCGGCGCTCCCGCGGCCGACGCCGCCGGCGGCTTGACCCTGACCGCGTCCGACGTTTCCGCCCCCGCCGATAATTCTGTTTCCTCCGTCGGAACGGGGGTCGGGAACGGTTCCTCCTGGTTGTCCACCCTCCTCCTTCCCTACGGATCCATCCGCGAAATCCATTTGGCCAAGTCGGAAGACGCTCCGCTCATTGTCCACGTGCAGGACGCCCACGGCATCGAAGAGGCCCAGAAGAACATCGCCGGCCTCATCCAAGCCCTGCAGGAAAACCGGGGAGTGTCGCTGGTGGGCGTCGAGGGCGCCGAAGGCGCGTTTCCCTTGATCGAACCCCTGCGCGCCATCGCCCGGCCCGAGATCACCAAGGACGTGGCGGCCGCGTTCCTCCACGACGGGCGCATCGGCGGGGCCGAATACGCCGCCCTCTCCTCGCCCAAAGCGCCGACTCTGTGGGGCATCGAACGGATGAGCGACTACGACGCCAACGTCCAAGCGGTCAAGGACTCCAAGAAACTTCAGCCCCAAGCCGAAGCCTGGCTGAAGGGACTTTCGTCCCGGGCCGAGGCGCTGAAGAAAGATATCTACTCCCCCGAATTGAAAGAGTTCGACAAGAAAACCGCCGCCTACCACGCCTACGAAGCCCCCCTGGGCGATTACGTCCATTACCTCATGAATTTTTCCCCTCCTTCGCAAGGAGGCCTGCAGGAGCGCCAGAGGCCTCAGGCACGCAAGGCAGGGGTCGGGGGAGGTAAGCCTTTAGGTTTCCCCAATCTCCGCCTCCTAGTCAAAGCCCTGGACGCCGAAAAATCCCTGGACTTTAAAACCGTCGAGCGGGAGCGGATCGTACTGGTGGAACGGTTGGCGAAAGCGCTCCCCCGGGCCAAGCTGGATGAGCTCGTCCAGAAAAGCCTCCAGCACCGCATGGGCCAATGGACCTACGGCCAGTATCACTCGTATTTGAGGGACCTCTGCCGCCGGAACCGCGTTTCCCTTTCGGACCTGCCCCAGTTGAACGCCTACGTCGATTACGTGGTGCTGGCCGAAGGCATCGACCGAAACGCCCTCCTGGACGAACTGGGCGCGCGGGAAGCCGCCGTCGAAAAAGTTTTAGCCAAGACTCCCGAACAAGCGCGCCTGGCCGCCGCTTCCCGCCGCATCGGCCTGCTCGATCAACTGATCCGCCACAAGATGACCCCCACTGACTGGGCGGACTACCAGAGCGGTCGGGATCACGTTTTGCTCCTGCCCGAGGAATTGGCGTCACTGAGTTCCTTCTCCCACCTGGGGGTGGGAGAAGGTGCCCGAAGGGCGGATGAGGGGGGCGATGCAGGGCGTCAAGAAAGCAGCTCTCCCTCCCCCCTCACCCTACCCCTATCCCACCCAAAGGTGGGAGAGGGAAATGCTGGTGACACCGCAGCCCTCCTTCGCCCTTTCGAGGATTTCTGCCGCATCGCTTTAAGCCGCAACAACCATTTCGTCGGCGGCCTCCTCGGAAAGATGAAAACCGAAAAAGCCAAAGCCGCGGTGCTGGTGTGCGGCGGGTTCCACAGCGAGGACTTGGTCCGCCGCCTGCAGGCCGAAGGCGCTTCAGTGGTGGTAGTGACCCCCAAGATCACCGAGGTCCCGAAGGATTCCAACTATCTCGACGTCTTCTCCCGTGACCCGCTCCCGTTGGAGAAAATGTTCTCCGGGCAGATCATCTCGCTGGTGGACAAGTTGAAGATGGGAGCGCGCGGCCCGGTCTCGACCGAGTTTGGGGGAGACGCGGCGGCGCTTAGAGCGGAGGAAGATCGGTCCAAAGGTGTTCTTAATGTTGCTTCCTTGGAGAAGGAGGTCGCCAATATCCTTCCGGATGGGGTGACGGTAAATATACGGGTGGAAGGCGATGCCGGATTTGTTGAGTTCACGTTCGCTTCCACCGGGTTGAAAGTCGATCTCGTGGCGGCTGAAGAACTCTTGAGGAAGAAGGGCATTCCGTTGAATGCTGAACCGTTGAAAGTCGGGGCGGAGGACCGCGTCGTCTATCGGTTCCAGGTCGTTCCCTTCATGGCCCGAGTCCAGAAACTCGCGCCCCACGTCGCGTCCGAAATCGGCGATCTGAAGGGACAGGTTCTGACGGAAATCCAACGGGCGGCTCCGCTTGGGGCGAAGGTTTTAGGTGCGGCTCGCCCGACGGTCCCTGGGGTCGGGAGGCTTGTCGAAGACTTGAATAAGTTGTCTGAGGAAAACTCGGTGGTTTCCCTCGCCGCCTGGCTCCATTTTCTTGAAACGAAAAAAGAAGGGGAGGGAAATCGCAGCGGCGAAACCGATTTCGCCCAATTGGCCGTCGGCGCGGCGGAATCTCCGGTGTCGGCACTTTCCGAGGCGGTTATGCAGGCGGGACGGTTTGGCTACGGACGAGGCGGGTGGCACACGCCTCGGGCCGCCACGCGCGCAATCAATAACCCCGCCCTTGAAAAGGCGGCGGAAAATGAAATTAAACGCCAGAGGGAGAAGAACACCGAATTCCTTTGGATCAT
>PMLF01000112.1 GCA_003158755.1 Elusimicrobiota bacterium
CATTTCAACGGACACCGGACAATTCTTCATCCGCCGCCTCATCCCGGATCAAACCTACGACGCGGGGACTAAAGTCTACACGGACATGAGTCAGCAGAGCGCCTCCAAAGGGCAGAAGGCTTATGCGCCCTTCGTTAAGGCGGGTCTTAAATTGTCGGCGGGTCAGGTTCTGGATTTGGGCACCATCGACCTCCGCCAAGGGGTCAACATCTCCGGGAAGGTGACCGACGTCGCCGGGACCCCTCTGCCCAACGTCCACATACTCGCCGTGCCCACCATGCTGGCGGGCCACAACCAATACAACTTTCAAATAGAGGCTTTCACGGACCAGAACGGCGTCTACACCCTTCAAGGGGTGGACCGCACCCAGCGGTATTTCGACGTCACGGCGGCGGCCCGTTTCGATTCGGGGAGCGTGTTCGGCACTCTCGCCGGCCGGAAATACGGAGAAACCACGATCCGGATGGTGGATTCCACCGACGACAATCTCCGGAATAAGGTTGATTTCACCCTGCAGCCGGCCGACGGGTCCATCGTCGGACAAGTGGTCACCGAGGACGGAGGCGCTCTGTCCCAACCCTTCGGAGGCGACCAGGAGAAGGGCAACCGGAGCGCGACCATCGTCCTGCACCGGGAGGGCGTCCCGTTGAAAGACGATCCCCTGGGCGAGATCGAGGAAATGACGGACGCCGCCGGGAATTTCAACGTGAAAGGCCTCCCGGCGGGGATCTACTTGTTGCGCGCCGCCTCCTTCGGATATTCCACCTACATGAGAAGCCTCACGGTCGGGTCGGGGCCCGCGAACGCCGGGACCATCACCCTTCATCGGGGAGCCACCATCTCGGGGACGTTGTCGAAGCCCGACGGGAGCTCCCCGAGTTCTTCCGAAGTCAATATGGTCGTCGGCGTGGACGACACCTTTCAGGAGTTCGTCTTCGGGTCCGTCGATTCCGATCCGGTGACGCAGCTGGTGTCCGGCTACTCCGTGGCCGGATTCAAGACGGGGATTTCCTATAACCTGGTCTTGGTGAACGATGGATCCGACATCATCCAAGCGGCGACGGGTCTCGTTTTCTCGTCAACGGGGGACGCGAAAGTGGTCAACCTCCTGTATCGGCCCTCTCCCCCGGCGGTCTACGTGACGCAGTCCGCCTCGGGCACGGCCGTCAATTTGAGGTTCTTCTCGACGCAAAAACTCCGGAACCTGACGGACGCCGATAATGACCTGACGAAAATCCTGACCATCACCCAAGGCGCCGGTTCCCTGTCGTCGGCCGTCATTCAGCCTTCGAGGGATTGGGTCAACGTTTCTTACGCGCCGGCGGCGAAAGAGTTGAGCTTCAAGGTCCGCCTGGCCTTTTACAGCGCGCAGAAAGATCCCGACAGCGCGACGGGGGACAACTTCCTATTCTCGAAGGAGTTCGAATTCTTCGTGGGGGTCGGACGTCAGCGGATGGTGACCCTCTCCAACGTCATGGGCGGCGAGTGCATCCTGGAAGGGGACCCGTCGGGCGCGGACTTCGCCTCCGGCTCCTTCGATGTGGCGAGTTCTTCCCGCGTAGAGGTGGGCGTCCTCCAGACGACCACGAGCCTGTCCACCATGGGAATCCTCGGGGATCCGTCCGTGGGCAAATCCGCCCGCGCTTTGGCGCAACATATTGGGGCGGCCGCCTATCCGGCGAGCCTCTACAAGGCCATCATGGCGGCGCCGCCCAGCGTGTCGCCGTTCAGCCCTTTCTACAACATCTTTTTGCCGGCGGGCGTCAGCCACACGTTGAAAAATGACGCCCTCATCACGCTCAAATACAGCGACCAGATCAGCTCAGCGGCGGCGGCGAACTTGAACGTCTATTACTTCGACGCGGGGAACAACGTTTACCTGTTGGAGGACAACCATCGCAATGTGGACACCGTGAACCACACCATCACGGTGGCCGTGCGTCATCTTTCGACTTTCGTCGTCCTGCCCTTGAACGCTCCCTCGGTGACGGGGAATTCCTATACGGGGACGGAAGTGACGGCCTTCAACTTTCCCAACCCCTTCAACTTAAACCAAAAATCCGTGACGCTGGCGAACGCGCCCGGCGCTTCGGCGACACAGACCATCGAGGGGACCATGATCCGCGTCGGCGTCCCGGCGGGGATGGACGGCACGATGAAGATCCAGATTTATGACGTCGCGGGGGTCCGCGTGAAGGAAATCTCCACGCCGGTGACGGGGGGAACCTACGTTTATCAGGATTGGGACGGCCGCAACGACGGCGGGAAGAAAGTCGCCTCCGGCGTGTACATCGCTCGATTGACATTGAACGACGGGCACGAAAAGTTCTTCAAGATGGCGGTGCTCAAATGATAAACCAAGGCAAAAGTAAAAAGGTAAAAGGAAAAAGTGTGGAACACTTCCTCCCTTTTGCCTTTTTCCTTTTACCTTTTGCCTTGAATGTCGCTTTTGCCTCTGACAAGAACGCCGGCACCTCCGGCGCGGCGTTCTTGAAGATCGGCGAGGGCGCCCGGCCCGCGGCCCTGGGCGAGGCCGTCACGGCCGTCGTGGACGACGTGAACGCCGTGGCCTGGAACCCGGCGGGGCTCTCCAAAGTTCCCACGCCCCAATTCACGGCCGTTCAGACCCAATGGCTGAAGGGGTATGAAAAATCCTTCGTCGCCGGAGCCTATCCCCTGTCCTGGGGGGTTCTGGCCATGAGCGTCACTTCTCTATCGGTGGACGGGATCGAGCAGCGGGCCGCCGATACCGACCAGCCGGACTCCACGTTCAGTTCCAACGACGCCGCATACAATTTGTCCTACGGCAAGGGCTTAGGGGATTCGTGGTCCCTGGGCGGCGGAGTCACCCTCATCCGGGAATCCCTGGCCGGGGTTTCGGCGTCCGCCGTCGCCGGGAACCTGGGCGTTCAATGGAAGGCCGTCTCGCAGCCTTTGTCCCTGGGCGCCGCCGTTCGGCATTTGGGATCCAAGATCAAGTTCAATGAAGAGGGAGACCCCTTGCCCACCGTCGCCTCCATCGGGACGGGTTGCCGGTTTCTGGACGACCGGGTGCGGGTTTCCGCCGACCTCCGGTATCCCCTTCACGACAAGATGTCCTACGGCGCGGGCGTGGAGCTGGTGCGGCCTCTCCCGTGGAACATGTCGGCGGCCCTCCGCGCCGGTTACAACTCGGCGGCGACGGATCCCTCCGGCGGCATGGTCGGCCTCACGGCCGGCATGGGCGTCACCTGGAAAAGCTGGGGCTTCGACGTGGCCTGGGCGCCGTACGGCGACTTGGGCCAGACCTTCCGCTACGCGCTTCTCGTTAAATTCTAAAATCCCATCCATGATAATGAAAATACCTTCAGGCCGCCGCCCGTGGGTGGCGGCTTCTTTGATCGATTATTCCCGTCTCGTCGACGACGCCCGCCGCGCGGTTCGGGACGGCGCCGATTTGCTGGAAGTCCGGGCGGACCTTTTCCCCCGGAAGGTTTTGTCGCCGGAAATAATGGCGGAGAAATTACGGGAAGTCCGCCGCGCCGCGCGACGTCCGATCCTCCTGACGTTACGTCTCCGGCGGGAGGGGGGCGGGTGGCCTTTTTCGGAAATAAAGCGTCTTTCGCTTTACCAAACCTTGATGCCCTGGGTTGATGCGGTGGACGTGGAAGGGGCTTCGGAGATCGCCCAAGACGTTATTCGGTTCGCGAAGAAACTCAAACGCTGGGCGATCCTATCTCAACATGATTTCAAGAAGACTCCCACCGACGACGCGTTGAGGCGGATGTCCAAGCGTTTCTCCCGGTCCGGGGCGGACTTGTTGAAGATCGCCGCGACGCCCCGGCGGAAGGAGGACGTGGATCGATTAATGTCTTTCTGTTCGGGACTTTCCGGCAGGAGGGCGTTCATCGCCATGGGGTCTTTGGGTCGCCGCACACGGCTGGAGGGGATTCGGTGGGGTTCCTGCCTGACGTACGGCTCCGCCGGAAAATCCGCCGCGCCGGGCCAAGTCCCGGTTAAACTCCTGGCGAAAAAGCTTTTGTCCCTTTCTTAGAACCTATCCAAATAACCCTCAATACCGCTCATGCTGAGCTTGTCGAAGCATGAACCATCGGCGCGGAAGACCGCTCACCCTTCGACAAGCTCAGGGTGAGCGGGGTTTTCCGGATAGGTTCTTAATCCGTATCTCTCCCTTCGGTTGTACCTCAAGCAGTACACACCACCGGTCTCGGTAAACCGGGGGCCCCATCCTATCCAAGACGCCGGACAGCCAGGCCAAACGGTCCTCCGTGCGGAAACGGGGCAACACGGCCCAGGTGGTCTCCGGCGCGTTCAACAAGAGGTGGGTGATCCCTATTTGGTGAAAGCGTTTTACGGTTTCGTCGGGGGAAAGCTTTGCTTGGAACCATTCCTCGTACACCGGAACGTCGCATTTCCAACTTACGTAGACGGAAACCGGGCAGTGGTAAGAGCGGGTTTCTCCAATCAGGCAGACCTTTGATTCCGGTCCGGCGTGGAGCCGGAGCCATTCGTAGGCTCCGAAGGAGGGATTTTTGTAGGCGGCGGTGTGGTCCCGGGATAAATATTCGGCGGAATCTTCTCCCGCCAACCATATATCGCCGGCCTGGTTGAAGACCTGGGAGGCGAGGGCCACCGAAGCGCCGAGGGAAATAAGGACGAGGGCGGCCGTGGTCTTTGACGCGGTTCGCCAGAAGGGAGGGACGGACGCCGCGGCGGCGGCGAAGGCCGCTCCCGCCGCCGCGAACCAGAGGGGGAAGTGGGGCATGTAATACCTCAGGAGCCCCGCGGTCGAGGCGAAGGCCAAGAGGCTTGCCGGAAGATAGGCCGCCCACCTCGTGGTCCGCCAAGGGAAAAACGAAATCACGGGAAGGGACAAAAGGATTACCGGCCCCACGAAGGAGTAGCGGCCGTCTTGGACTCCGGTCAACGATTTTCCAAAAAGGAGACTCAGCCGGGAGAGGAACGGCAAGGGGGTTTTTTGCTCCGCCGCGATGAGGCCGAGGAGTTCTCTCTGGAATGGCGAGACGCTCGGGTCCCAGACGGGATAAAAGGGGCCCTTTCCTCGGACGACGTTCCACGTCCACCAGGGGATTAGCGGGAGGATCACGGCGGCGGCGACGGCCGCGAACTCGCCCGCCGTCAAGCGGCCGGTTTGTCGACGGCGGAAGGCATCGAAAAGAAAATAAGGGGCCGCGAAGAGGGCTGTGTATTTGGCGGCCGCCGCCGCTCCCGCCAGGAAACCCGCCAGCATCAGGAGGCGGAGGCGCTCTCCGGCGGGCCGATCACGTCCTTCTTCCCACAGGACCACGGCGGCGAAGAGGAGAACCAACTCGAAAGGGTCGGCCGATGCCGTCGTGCCGTAAAGGAAGAAGATGGGCGAGGAGAGCAGGAACAGGCCCGCCCATCGTCCGGCCGACGGAGTGAACCGCCGAGCGGTCCAGGCGGCCAGTCCCGCCGCTCCCAGGAGGGCCGTCCCGAAGGTCAACAGCTTGCAGAAGCGGTCGTCGCCGAAGGCGAGGCCCCAAAGGGAAACCATTTGGGCCAGGGCCGGATAGTAAAAAAGGAGACTCCCTTCGGGACAGGCGAGGCGGCCTTGTCTCAGGATGGCGGCGGGAAGCGGTAAGAAATAGGCAAGGGCGTCGGGAAACGTTTCGGGCACCGCGCAGAGGAAAATACCCAAAACAAGGAAGGCGAAGACAATCCCCTGGAAGGGACGGGAGGATCCTTCCCAAAAAGCTCCGACGAGGGAGGAGGGGAAAAGCGACCGATTCCGACGGGTTCGGAGGAGCACCGCTGCCAGCAGGAGCCCGGCGGAACGGACGATCCATGGTTGGGATACTCCGGCGGCGGCAAGCAGGAATCCGAGGAAGGCTAGGGCGCACAAGCCCAGGGCCGCGTCCACGAAGGGGGGCGTCGCATTTTCTCGACGTAAGAACCGTTCGCGCAAAAAAGAACCCGCCGCCCAGGCGGTCCAAAAGAACAGAAGAGTTCCAGCGAGGCGGAGGACCTGTTCCGTCATGACGAACAGCAGTCCCGGGAGGGAAACGTTTGGGAGCGGAGGGAACGGATAGTACCGACCGAAAAACAGCACCAACTCTCTGGTGTGGAGCCCGGCGATCAGAAGGACCCACGCGGTGAAGATCGGCCCCGCCCAGCGGCGAGTCACGGTAGTGTTGCGACCGGATATTTACGCATATAATGGCCGGGCGATTTTGCGCGGATTTAAGGAGCGAGGAGCGCGGCGTGCCAGCGGCACGTAAGCGACGAGCGACGCAGAAGCCGCGCAAAAGCGCCCGGCCCCTTCATTAACGGATCGCCGCGCTTCAGCGCGGCGAAATTGAATTGGAAGGGGTGGCCCCATTCTGCGCTCCTCCTTCGTTGCTCGTCGGTCACATAGCCCCGCTATGCTCTCTCCTCGCGCCTCGAAGGACCGCAGACTGGGGCCACCATTATGTGCGTAAATATCCGGTCGCAACACTAGTCGGAAGAGGATGCACCATCGGTCCCGGTAGACGGGCGGCGCCAGGCGGTCGAAAAGAGTCCCGAGCGCTTGGAGATAGGCGGGGGTCTTGTATGGATCGGGCGTGATGCGTTTCATTTCTTCCACGTTGATGAGGAGGTAAGTAAACCCCTCGGACCGGAGGCGCTCGAAGAGGCGATCCGGCGAAAGCGGTTCCCCCGCCCAAAGCGCGTAAGTCGGCACGTTGAAAGAACCGGCGGCCCGGGCGGGGATAGGCGACGGGTAGGTGCGCGCCTCTCCGATCACAAAGAGACGGCCCTTTGCCCCGTTATCTCGGAGCCAGTCGAAGGCTCCCTGGGACGGATGGCCGTAGACGCCGATGTGTTCATGGCGGAGGTAATCTTCCGTCGATTGACGGCCCCATAGGACGGGGAACCCCTGGTTGAACCGCTGGAAGGCCAGCAAGAGCCAAAGCAGGTTGAGCGCCGTCGCCGCGACGGCGAGGAAGCGCAGGACGCGACCCGTCCGGGAAAGGAGCCGATCGGCGAGTCCCGCCGTACTCTTGACGTAGCCGACGAAAGACGCCGCCGCCAGGGCGAAGAGGGGCGGCAAATGGGGAATGAAATACCTCAAACGGCCCGTGACGGCGATGAAGAGCGCGTAGGCGATCACCGCGTAGGCGGCCAAGGCTCCGTTGACCGGGTTCGACGGAAGGAAGAAGGCCAACGGCAGGAACATGAGCAGGGCGGGGCCGACGAATCCGAAACGCCCCGCGTCGACTCCCATCAGGCTTTCTCGGATGAGGCTTAAAAATCGGTAGAGAAAGTTTTCTTCGCCGCCCGCTTCGGCGTGCCAGGCTTTGAGCAAGGCGATATTTTTCGGCGAATCGCCTCCGAACCACGTCGCGGCTTGGGGGAAAAATGGGTTCCCCGTCCAAAGGGTCGTGCGGATCCACCAGGGAAGGAGCGGCAGGATGAATCCGCCGCCGAAGAGCAGGAAGGACATCCCGGTTTCACGGCTTCCGATCCGGCGTTCCCGACGCAAGGCGTCGAGCAAGAAAAAAGGTCCCGCGAAAAGCGCGGTGTTCTTCGTTGCCGCTCCGGCGCCGAAAAGGATCCCCGCCAGAAAAATCAAGAAACGGTCCGGTGAGCCAGTTGCAAAGTGGATGGGATTTTCCTCCCCCTTTGAAAAAGGGGGATAGAGGGGGATTTTAAACCACCGGGATACATCAAATCCCCCCGGACCCCCCTTTTTCAAAGGGGGGACACTAATTTCGCAACAGTCTCCCGGTCGCCCGCTCTCCCAGGCTTCCAACCAAACGATCAAAGCGAGGAAGGCGAAAAAACCCGCGGGGACGTCGTTGGCGCAGGACCAAAGGTTCACGCCCACCATCGGGGCGCTTAAGAATAGAGTCGCCGACCAGAACCCCACGGGTTTTCCCCATCGGTCTCCCGCCCAACGGCCCAAGCATCCCGCCGCGAGAAAGCCGATCCCCACGTTCATCAATTTGCAAAGCCGGTCGTCGGACCAGGCCATTCCCCACAGGTAAAGGGTTTGCATCAAGCCGGGCAGCCGCCAAAGGTGGACGTCGGGCATGTCCGTCATCCGGCCCGCCTGGAGCCAGGCGTGGGGCGCGGCCAGATGGTAGACGAGGGCGTCGTAGAAAACATCGGGGACCAGCGTGGTCAGAAGATAGAAGACCGCGCAAGAAATCCACAATAAGTCGAGGGCGCGGAACTCGAATTTCCGGAGGAAAGCGGGAACGTCGGCCTCGTGGAGAGTTTTGGCCGTTCCTAAAATCGCCAATCCCAGGGAGACGGGGCGCAGGACGCCCGCCGTCGAGAGACCTCCCGCCGCGAGCAGGAAACCCGCCGTCGCCCACAGGATCAGTCCCACCCCCGCGGCGGTGAAGGGGGGAAAGGTTCGGTTCCGCGGGAGAACCCATCGCCCGAGGCCCGGCAGGGACAGGAAGAAAAAGGCGGCGGCGAAGAGCCGTCCGGAATGAAGGAGCCATTCATGGACGAAGAAAGGGCCCGGGCGAGGGAGGAGGTCCGACAGTTCCCGAAGGCCCGGCTGGAAGTAGAGCCAGGCGATGTGGGTGTGGAAGGCGAAGGCAAGTGTGGAGACCGCCAGGCCGCCCAGGACGGAATTTCGGATCCAAAGTTGTTCGCGGTTAGTCACAATGCGGTTCAATTAAGATCGTCCAAGGCTTGATACCTCCCCTGGCCCCTCCTTGCGAAGGAGGGGACAAACCTCAAGCTTTTCTCCCCTCCTTTCCAAGGAGGGGTGGGGGGAGGTCTGCCTTATTTGAACCGCTTTGCGGTTAGTCAAAAAGGCGCTCCGTCCATTCGCGAGGGTCCACTCGCTCTCCGGACACGACCATGGACCAGTGTAGGTGAGGGCCGGTGGCGATCCCTTCCTTGCCCATGAGGCCGATGGGTGATCCGACCTCCAAGAAATCGCCTTCTTTCGCCAGCGGTTTCACCATGTGGAGGTAATAAGTGAACACTCCCTGGCCGTGCTCGAGGACGACGGCGTTGCCGAAGCTGTCCAGCCGGCGACTGAGGACGACGCGCCCCCGGGCGGGGGCCGTGATGAGGGTCCCTTCGACGTTCGCGATGTCCATGCCCGAGTGCCCGCTTCCCGGCGGCCGACGGCCGTAGGACCGGCGGGCGCCGAAGACCGAGGAGACGACGCCGGTGGTGGGCCAGACGAAATAGCCGGACCACATCTTCCTCGGGATCGGCGCTTTTTTATAGGCGGCGGCCAGAATTTCGTTGTCATCAGTCAATTGGCCGGAGGTGAACAGGTTGTTCTGGGATTTCGTTAATGGAATGTGGCTGACGGGGAATGTCCCCGCTTCCACGGTAAAAGAGATCGTGCTCACGATCACACGCTTGTTCCAAAGGACTTCGAATCGGGCGTTTTTGACCCCCGGCGATTCCTGGCAAGAGATACCCCAGAAGGCGCGCCACGAGCCGGTGGAAACGGAATAAAATTCGGCGGAGCGGTCGTTTAGGGTCATGCGGGGGTTCATGATCCGGGCGGGAGAATGGAAGCGGACGACCAACGTGCGGCCCGCGGTCACCGTCGAAGGATCCAGCTCGAACCGGAGTTCCGGCGGCCGCCGGCCGGAGGCCCGGAGGGGGAAAGACATCAGGCATACGGCCACCGCCATAAAAAGGAATCGCGGAGCGGCGGACGTTTTAAATGGAGACTGTTTTAAAATTTGTGACCCCCCTTTGAAAAAGGGGGTCCGGGGGGATTTGATGGAACCTGGTGGTTTAAAATCCCCCTCAATCCCCCTTTTTCAAAGGGGGAGGAAAATCCCGTCCATTTCGCAACTGACTCAAATGAAAGTTTCATGGGCTTTACTTCCCTATGCAGAATTGGGAAAAAATCTCGTCCAGAACTTCGTCGGATACTCCCCGGCCCGTCACCCGGTCGAGGGCGTCGAGGGCTCGGCGCAGATCCAGGGCGACGCATTCGTCGGGTTCGCCGGAATGGGAGGCCTGCCTTGCCGCGGCGAGGGCATCGGCGGCTTCCCGAAGGAGCGCGACGTGGCGCTCGATCAAGAGCGTGGGGCCTTCCCCGGTCTCCCTTCCGCCCGCGGGCGACGCGGTGTCCGCTAGAGCCCGACGGAGGCCGTCCATTCCCTCCCCCGTCCGCGCCGAGACGAAAACGCATCCGCGAGGATGCGAGAGGGATTGCCGGGCGCGGTGCTCGATGGCCATTCTATCAATCCCGGGATCGGCGAGGTCCGACTTATTGAAAACAATGATCGCGGGCTTGTCCCCCCAAGCGAGCGCGCGGCGATCCTCCTCCGTCAGAGGGTCGGAAGCGTCCATGACCCACACTACCACGTCCGAGGCAATGAGGGCGCGGCGGGCGCGGGCGATGCCCTCGGTTTCGATCGGTTCCCGACCTTCCCTTAAGCCCGCCGTGTCCGTCAGCGTCACCGGCAGGCCGTCCGCGAGGAAGGATTCCTCCAGCGTGTCGCGGGTGGTCCCGGCCGTTTCCGTGACGATGGCCCGGTCGGCGTCCAGGAGGGAGTTGAAGAGGGACGATTTACCGACGTTGGGACGCCCCGCGAGGACCGCCCTTACTCCGTCCCGGAAGAGACGTCCGCGCGGCGCCGTGGCCAGGAGACTTTCGGTTTCTTTTTCGAGGGAACCAATGGCGGAGGAGAGTTCGTTGCGGGAAAGGTCCGGAACTTCATCGTCCACGAAATCGAGGGAAGCTTCCAGACGGGCCAACAAGTTCAGGAGCCTTTTTCGAAGGGATTCCAGGAGCGCCGAGAGCGATCCTCGGAGTTGATCCAAGGCCCATCGTCGGGATTCTTCGGAGCGGCAGGCGATGAGGGCCGCCACGGCTTCGGCCTGGGCCAGATCCATCTTGCCGTTGAGGAACGCGCGTTTGGTGAACTCTCCCGGCTCCGCGAGGCGGGCGCCGGATTGAAGGCAGGCGGCTTGAACGCGGCGCAGGAGGAGCGGGCTTCCGTGGCAAGAGAACTCGACCACGTCTTCGCCGGTGTAGGATCGGGGAGCGCGGAAGACGGCGGCGACGGCGTCGTCCAAAACCTCATCGCCTTGGCGGAGGATTCCTCGGCACAGGGTGTGGGAGGGAACTTCGGAGAGCGGCGTCGTCGAGCGGAAGACTTTGTCCCCGACGGAAAAGGCGCCCGGCCCCGACACGCGGACCACGCCCAGTCCGCCGGAGCCCAAGGGAGTGGCGATCGCGGCGATGGTGTCTTCGAGATCGGCGCGGAGAATTCGGGGCTCAGGGTTCAGAGAGGCAAAAAAAGGATCGGTCATTATAGGGTTTTCCGCAACGCCGTTGACTGTTAAGCCGTCATACCGGCGAAAGCCGGTATCCAGGATGTAAGACAGTTTCTTAAAACTCAGTTTTACGACCTAGACCCCGGCTTCCGCCGGGGTGACGAGCCTTAATTGAACGGCGTTACTTCAAGCCCCGGTTTTTGGGTTTGACGACGACCTTCCGCCAGGGGCCTTCGCCCTCGGAAGCGGTCTCCACGTCGGGGTGGTTCGCCAGGGCTTGATGCACGAGGCGGCGGTCCCGGGACGGCATGGGTTCCATTCGGAAAGGTTCTCCCGTCTGCTTCACTTCTTCGACGGCCCGCTTGGCCTCGTCCAGGATTTTTTTGTCGGTCGAAACGGCGTGGCCCTCCACTTCCAGGAAAACCCGCGGCACGGACCGGTCGCCGTGAGAGCGGACGATGTTGAGGAGGTGTTCCAGGGATTCCAGGGGGGAGTTCTTCCCGGCCAGGAGGCGTTCCCCCGAGGCGGCGTTGAAGACGATGGTTTGGTCGCCGGATTCGTCGTTCTTTCCGGTCCAGGAAAGATCTTCCCAGCCCAAAAGGGTCTTCCATTCGTTCAACAGGATTTCCGTCGAAGGGACGTCTCTCGGCGGACGCGAAGAGGCTTGCGTCGATTCCTCGCGCGGGTCTCGGGAACGGTCCGGTCGCCGGTTGTTTTCCCGGGGCGCTTCGCGGCGGGGGCGTTCGTTTTTCGGGCGATCTCCCGGCCGCCCTTCGCGGTGATCGTCGCGGGGCCGTTGGTTCCGGCGGTCGTCTTGGTTACGGGGTCCCTTCTGGTCCCTCTGTCGGTCGTTGTTCCGGGGCTCTTGGCGTTGGTCGCGGGGACGTTCGTCCCGCGGACGTTCGTTTTTCGGGCGCCCCTCGGTTCGACGAGGTTCGTCCCGGCGGTTCTCGCTGCGTCCGCCTTGGCGGCCGGAGTCCCGCTTTCCGCCTTCCCGTTGGAAATGTTCCTCGCGGCGGCGTTCGAACCGGTCGCGGTAAACGTCCGGCTTCTCGATCAGCTTGACTTCCATCCGAACGAATCCGAAAAGGCTGAACAATCCCGACCGCTTCTCGCCCAAGACTTCGACGTCCACCTGGTCCCGCCGGAGGCCGAGTTTTTTCAATCCCTTGAGGACGGCCTCTTCGGAGGTCTTTCCCGTGGCGAGCCATTCATGGGTGCTCATAGGACGACCGCCTTCTGAGCTTTGGAGCGTTTCAAGAGGAATAGTTGGAGGGCGAGCGTCAGCAAACTTTGGGTCAGCCAGTAGATCACCAGGCCCGACGGCATCTTGAGGAAGATGAACGTGAACATGACCGGCATGAGGTACATCAACTGTTTTTGCGACGGATCGGCGTTGTTTAGTGTCATTTTCTGCTGGAAGAACATCGCCCCGCCCATGAGGACGGGCATCACGTAAAACGGATCTTTGAGGGAAAGGTCGGTCACCCATCCGATCCAAGGCGCATGCCGGAGCTCGTACGTTTTGGAGAGCACGGCGTAGAGGGCGAAGAAGACCGGCATCTGGATGAGCACGGGCAGGCATCCTTCCATCCCCATGAACCGCAGGCCGTGGCGCTGGTACAGGGCCAGCATTTCCGAGTTGAGCCGCTTCGGGTCGCTCTTGTACATTTCCTGAAGGCGTTTCATCTGGGGCTGGATGGTCTTCATCTTTTGGCTGTGCTTGAAGCTGTGAACCGTCAACGGCGAGAGCAGGACCTGAACGATGAACGTCAGCGCGATGATGGCCCAGCCGAAGTTGCCCGTGAACCCTTTCATGGCCAAGAGAGCCCAATGGATCCAACGACCGAGCGTGGTGAACAGCCCGAAGTTGACGGTGCGCTCCAGCCCCAGGCCGTAGGCGGCCAGGCCGTCGTAAATTTTGGGGCCAAGGTAAAAGCGTTGGACGATTTCCTTGTTTTCTCCCGGATTCAAGGTTAGGTGTTCCATGCGGCGCGCGCTGAAGAATTTTTCCTTCTTTTCGACGTCCACGTTTACGGGGCCTCCGCCGTCGTTGAGGAAGGCGGCGACGAAATAATGGGAGTCCACCGCGAACCAGCGGAAATTCCCGGAGTGAACCCCGAGAGTCAATTTGGAGAAGATCCAATTCAGCGTCGAGAATCGTTGCTCGCCGTTCAAGATCAATGCCGATTGCTCGGCCCGGCGGTCGGCGGGGGCGCCGTCTCCGGACTCGATGCCGGGTCCCCAGCCCAATCCGAACGAGGCGTCGACGGGGGCTTTCCCGGTATTTTCCAAATGGATCACGGCGGCATGAAGGAATCCGGCCGGGTCGATCCGGTACGACTGCCGGACCTTTAGTCCGTCGGGGCGGACGGCTTCGAAGGCGACGTCGTTTCCCGTGGATACGTCGGTGAAGGAGAGGGCGCGGAAGGCGGCCAGCGGGTTCTCGCCGTCGGCGTCGGGGAGGACCAGGGGGACCCGAAGGTCGTCCTCGATCCACCATTGAAGGACGCCCGCGCCCACGGCGTTGAACTCCACGCGGTGGCGGCCGATGGTTTTTTCCACCCGCCGCTCCTCGATCGTCGAGGGAGAGGGCGAAGGCGTGCCGGCGGAGGTGTCCGGGGTCACGACGGAGGAGGGGGCGGGAGGCGGTTGCCGCTTGACCACGGCGTAGTTCCATCCGAAGAGGATGAGGAACGAGAGGATGATGAACAGGACGTAATTGGGTTTCATAGGGCGACCTTTTCGGGAACGGGGTCGTAACCCATCGTTCCCCAGGGATGACATCGGGACAGACGCTTGAGGGCCAGACTCAGGCCGGTTATTAGGTCGTGGCGCCGCACGGCCTCCTCCGCATACGCGGAGCAGGAGGGCCAGTGGCGGCACCGGAGGGGCGCGGGCAGGAGCGTTTTCGCGGCGCGGTACCCGGCCAGAAGGAAGAAGAAGAGTTGTTTCATTTTCCGACGGCCTCCCGGACCAGACGCAAAAAATCCCCTTCCAGCTCCTGAAATGAGGCGGGGAACTTCTCCTTTCCGTCGGAGGTTCGAGGCATGACCACGAAATCCCATCCACGGGGAAAACTTTCTTTGTGGAGGCGGAAGGCTTCCCGCACGCGGCGCTTGAAAAGGACCCGCCGGACGGCCAAACCGTGTCGGCGTCCCACCACCAGCCCCATACGGGACGGGCGGGGGGGAACCTCCTCCCGGAAACGGGCCCACACGACCAGGCGGCGCCCGGCGCGGCGACGGCCTTCTCCCCGCGCCCGGACAAAATCTTCCCGGCGGCTCATCCGTTCGAAGCGGCGGAACGTGGCGCTGGGGCGGGGAGGTTCGGCCGGACGGCCGAGCATGGACGGGAACCCGGTTACGGGTTGAGCTTCCAGCGGCCTTTCTGGCGGCGGCGCTTCAACACCCGGCGACCGCCGGGTGAGGACATGCGCGCCCGGAAACCGATGGTCTTTTTGCGACGGCGCTTGTGAGGTTGAAATGTACGTTTGGGCATGATGGCGCGATTTTACCTTGGCCGGGGGGCGACGTCAAGAAAAACTGACGAGCCGCTCAAGAGATGGGGAGTATTTTTAAGGCTCGTCACCCCGGCGAAAGCCGGGGTCCAGATATTGGAACGGATTCTCAAATGCAGGCTGACAGCCTGGATACCGGTTTTCGCCGGTATGACGATCAAGCCAAATGTAAAGGAGGGTTGGACTCACCACACTAGCGCGGTCAGCTTTCGCCGGCAAGACGGCAAGGGGCTTACCGGTCGTCGGTTTCCGGGGGAGGGGTCCCGGTTTTTTGCCGCAGTTTCCGACGGAAGTCTTGCATGGCGTCGTCGGTTCCTTTCCGGCGTTCCTCCATGGCCCCTTCCGTTTCCCGGCGCCGCCGGTCCATGAAATCCTCTTGAAGTTTCCGGACTTGTTCCATGTCGTTCCGATAGCCGTCCATGCGCGCCTGGAAGAGCGCCGCCACGTCGCGGCGGTAATCCGACATGGCTTGGGAGATGGTTTGAGGTGGACCGACGGGACGACCGCTCTCGACGGCAACCTCCTGGTCGGGTTGAAGGGTCACCGCGTCGCCTAAAGGGGAGTCGTCTTTCATCGACTGGGTTTCCACTTGGCCTTCGAAGACGGCCATTTTTGCGCCGGAGGTGGAAGCGTCGGCGACGAACTCGGTGCCGCGCACGGCGGCGACGGCATCGGGGGTCCGGACTCGGTAACGGACCGGCGTCTCGTTGTTTTTCATGACTTGACTCAGGAGGCGGCCCGCCCAGAGGCGGATGGAGAACTCCCGATGGTCTTCCGTCGAGCGGGAAGTCTCGACGGTCAAGGAGGCGTTTCGGTCCACGTGGAGCGCCGTGCCGTCGTCGAAGATTAAGTCGGCGGAGCCGTCGGAGCCGGTTTTTAGGCGGGCGTTCGCCGTGAGGACCACTCCGGGCCGGGCGGGTTTCCAAGCGGCGTCGCCGGGGGACGCTTGGGCGGCCTCGATCACCTGGACGTCGCCCTTGGCTTCGGTGAGGGTGGCTTTGAGCGGCCGCTCGGCGGTGGGCCACGCGCAAGCCGGCAGTAAAAGGAGGAAAAGGAAGGGGGTCTTTTTCATAAAGATCAGTTTGCTTCCCTGGAAGACTCTTGTCAAGTTGTGAGTCACAACCCTAGGAAATTAATACAATCCACGCATGGTTCGACCGAACGGGGAACAGGCCGTCATCCTGATCGCCGACGACGACGCTCTCGTCCAGAACACCCTCTCCGCCTTGCTCACCGAACAGGGCTATCGCGTGGTCATCGCCGTCGACGGAAAAGAGGCCCAGGACCGCGTCCGGGATTCGGCGCCCGACCTGTGCGTCATCGACTACGACATGCCGCGCATCGACGGGATGCGCCTTTGCCGTTCGATCAAGGCCGATCCCGCCACTTATCTCCTTCCCGTGATCATGTTGACGGGCGTCTCTCCGGAGAGGGAGAAGCTGAACGCCCTGGAAGCCGGGGTGGACGATTTCCTCGCCAAGCCCGTCGCTCCGGCGGAGCTCCTGGCCAAGATCAAATCCCTCCTGCGCATCAAGTCCTTGACCGACGAGCTCGAAGATGCGGAAGTCGTTTTGTTTACATTGGCGCGCACCATCGAAGTCAAAGATCCCTACACCATGGGCCACGCGGACCGGGTCGCCCGGCACGGCGTGCTCCTGGGGCGGGCTTTGGGGTTCGGGCCCGACAAGCTGGAGCTCCTGCGAAAGGGAGGCATCCTCCACGACATCGGCAAGCTCGGCGTGCCGGACTCGATCCTGATGAAACCCGGTCCGTTGACCGAGGAGGAGAGGAGGATCATGAGCACGCACGATCGCATCGGCGTGGAGATTCTCCGCGATGCTTTCTCCATGCAGGAACTCGGCGATATTGTCGGCAGTTCTCATGCATGGTTCAACGGCAACCCCTACGAGCCGAACCTTCCGACCGGCGACGCCATTCCGCTTGGCGCCCGCATCTTGACGATTGCCGACGCTTACGACGCGATGACCTCGGATCGAGTGTATCGGAAGGCCCGTCCTCCGCAAGAAGCGTTCGACGAGTTGAGACGATGCTCGGGCGAGCAATTCGATCCATATCAAGTGAAGCGGTTTATCGAGATCATTTCAAAAGACCCGCTTCATGCCGCGCATCGCGGAGTTTCCAAACAGATGGCGTTGGCGATGGGGATTCAAGCCGAGCGAATTGCCATTGCCCTGGAAGCCCGCGACTTCGCCAGCCTTGCCTCGATGGCGGGCCAACTCGTTGCCACAACGCGGGACGAATGCTGGGAGTCGGTTACGGCCATTGCGGCCAAGCTGCGAGACGCCGCCAAGAACGATCCCGACATGTTCACGCTCGTTTCGTTGACAACCGAACTCATGCAGATTTGCAACTCATCGCAGGAATCGTGTTTGGACGAGGTGCAACACGCCGCGGTTCCCGCGTTGTCTCTAGTCGACGCTTCCGCCCCCTCGCCGATCGAGCGGGATCCAGCGTAAGGGGGCGATTAAAGGCGGTAATCTTCAACCTGTTTCGCCGTGTTGCGGAAAATTCGGATAAGCCCTGATGGGATTGTATCGATTGCGTCAATTGCACCGATTGGCGAAGGTTGCCGGACCAAACTTCACGCTTGTAGCGCTCTTGCGGCTTCGGTTTTTCAGCCACAAGAAAGATAGTCTTTCAACAGAGGCTCGCCCAAAGACCCCGTAGGCATTAAGAAAGGATCATATATGTTCGGCTACCAACTCACCAGCGACATGCGGCAGTTTATCGACGAGATTATTCGCAAACGCCGACAGAAGCAGGCCACAGCCAAGGGCCGAGCCATCGATTGCGTGGAGTTGGAAGATCGAATACTGCTGAGTGCGTCTCCAATCGCGCCTCAAGCGATGGTCAATCAGCAGAATCCTGACATGCAGCAGGCGGCGCCTCTAGCCGCGAAGGCGGTGGCCGCCGATGCCCACGGCAACCACGTGGTCGTCTGGTCGGGTCAGAATCAGGACGGAAGCTGGAACGTCCATGCTCAGCGGTTCAACGCCGCCGGGGTTCCACAGGGCGATCAGTTCCAGGTCAATGCGCGGGCCTCGAACGAAGAGCAAGAAGCCACGGTGTCGATGAATGCCAACGGCACTTTCGTCGTCACTTGGACCAACAAGGATGCCACGACGGATTCGGCCGACGTTTATGCCAAGCTGTACAACGCCGACGGCACTCCCAAGGGCGACGAACTCCTGGTCAATTCCTACACGGGCGACGACCAAAGGAATCCGTCCGTAGCAATCAACTCCGCCGATGGTTTTGTGGTCACTTGGTCGAGCCGGAACCAAGATGGCGATGGTTGGGGCGTCTTTGGGAAACAGTTCGATTCTTCGGGCGAGGCGGTCGGGTCGGAATTCCAGATCAACTCGAACAGCGTCGGCGACCAGATGTATTCCCGCGTGGCGACCGACGCCAGCGGGAACTTTACCGTCATCTGGCAGAGCCAAAACCAAGACGGCGACGGCTGGGGTATCTTCGGACAACAATTCAATTCCTCGGGCAATCGGGTGGGATCGGAGTTCCAGGTCAACGCAACGTCCGCCGGCGACCAGTTGAATCCCAACATCGCCATGAACGCCGCCGGCAATTTCGTGGTGAGTTGGTCGAGCAACGACGGCGACGGCTGGGGCGTCTATGCACAGCGGTTCAATGCCGACGGGACGGCGGTGGGCGGAGAATTCCTGGTGAATGCGACCACCACCGGCAACCAGGACGTCTCTGCTGTCGCGATGGACGACAGCGGCGCATTCCTNNACCTGGTCGAGCTACAATCAGGATGCTCCGAACACGTGGGGCATCTATAGCCAAGCCTATGCGGAGGACGGAACGCCTTTCGGCGCCGAAACGCGCGTCAACACCACGACCGAAGGGGACCAGACGAACGCATCGGTTGCGTTTCTCAACTCCGACACCTACGCCGTCGTTTGGAGCGGCAACGGAGTTGACAACGACTCGGGAGTCTTTGAAGCGGTCTGCGACACGAGGCTTCTGGCGTCCGAGAACTTGGCCACGGTCAATACCGTGCCTGGTCCACAGAGCGACAACGCGAATACGCCGCTGGTCTTTTCCACGGCCAACGGGAATGCGATCCAGATCACGGACCCGGATGCCTACCCCGGCGTGCAACAAGTGACGCTTGCCGTGGATCACGGCACGCTGACGCTGGCTCACACTGACGGCTTGACGTTCACCACCGGCGGCAACGGCGCCAATACCATGACTTTCAAGGGGACGTCGACGGACATCAACGCGGCCTTGGATGGGCTGCAATTCCTGCCGGCGGCCGATTTCACGGGAAACGCCAACCTGCAAATCACTACGAACGATCTGGCCTCGGTTCTCGCCGGCGGGCCAATCGTTGTCGGCAACAGCGTGGCCATCAGCGTGTCGGCCCCGCCCATTGCGACGGAGTCATTGGTCAACACGGCTACGGCCGACGTGCAACAGACAGCGACGACAAGTGCCAAGTCGGTCGCTTCGGACGCCAACGGCGACTACGTGGTCATCTGGTCGAGCCAGAGCCAAGACGGCGGCTGGAACATTTATGGCCAACGGTTCAATTCGGGCGGCTCCGCCCAGGGAGATGAGTTCCAAGTCAACACGCGAACGGAGTACGAGCAGAAAGACGCCAAGGTTGCGATGCGCGACGACGGCAGCTTTGCCGTCACCTGGACAGAGAGCGACGGCGATGCGCCCGACACGGCCGACGTCTATCTGCGAACCTACGGCACCAACGGCAACGCCTTGCAGGATCATCAGGTCTTGGTAAACGATAACCACACGGCCGGCGACCAGATGAACTCGTCCGTGACGATCAACAACAGCGGCGTCATGGTTGCTTGGACGAGCCAGAATGACAGCGGCAGTTGGGACGTGTTCGCGAGATGGTACGACGTCAGCGGCAATGCGCAGCAGTCGGAGTTCCAGGTGAACTCGACCTCCAGTTCCGCTCCCATTCACGCTCAAGTGGCCATGGACCAATGGGGGTATGTCCTGGTCGTTTGGCAAAGCGAGACCAACGGCCAGCAAGACGTCTTGGGCAGGTACGGATCTTTCTGCAACAACGACAACTTCGATACCCAGGAATTCACCGTGGCCTCGAGTACGGGAGGCAACGACTACAATCCGAGCCTGGGAGTCTGCAACAATACCGGCCAATTCGTGGTGAGTTGGACCAGCGACGGGCAGGACGGCAGCGGGGCGGGCATCTTTGCGCAACGGTTCGACTGGTGCGCCGGCCGGATTGGCCAGGAGTTTCAAGTAAGCACGGTCACCGCAGGCAACCAGGATCACTCGTCCGTCACGATGAACGACAGCACCGGCGACTTCCTCGTTACCTGGTCGAGCTACAATCAGGATTCCCAGGACTCGTGCGACGTCTACAGCCAGTTGTACAGCGAGAATGGCACGGCCTACGGACCGGCGACCCGCGTAAACACCACGACGGAAGGGTCGCAGACGGACTCGTCGGCCGCATTCCTCGGTTCCCCCAACTATGTGGTGGTTTGGAGCGGCAACGGAGTCGGGAACGAATCGGGAGTCTATTCGGCGGTATGCGACACGACGCTTCTGAAGCCGCAGAACTTGGCCCCGGTCAACACGGTGCCCGGCATCCAGACCGACGATGCGAATATGCCATTGACCTTCTCAACGGCCAACGGCAACGCGATCCAAATAGCCGATCCCGACGTGTACCAAACTGTGCAGCAGGTGACGCTCAGCGTAGATCATGGGACGCTTACGCTAGCGGACACGGACGGCCTGACGTTCTCGGACGGCGGCAACGGCACGGGTAGCATGACGTTTACGGGCATGGCGACCGACATCAATGCGGCCTTGAACGGGTTGCAGTACTTGCCGACAACGGCTTTCGTCGGAACCGACAACGTCCAGATCACAACAAACGATCTGGCCCCAGCTTTTGCTGGCGGTCCGGGAATCGATTCCAGCACGGTCGCCGTCAATGTCGCGGTCCACCCCATCGCGGCCGAGTCGCTTGTGAACACAACCACCGACGGCGTGCAGCAGACGGCCGTTTCCCGTTCGGTCGCGTCCGATGCCAACGGCAACTACGTGGTTGTCTGGTCGAGTCAGAACCAAGACGGCAGTTGGGACGTTCTCGGCCAGCGGTTCAGCGCGGACGGTTCCGCCCAGGGAGACCAGTTCCAAGTCAACACTCGAACCGAATATGACCAGAAAGACGCCAAGGTCGCCATGCGCGACGACGGCACCTTTGTTGTCACCTGGACCGAGAGCAATGGCGATGCAGCCGGTACGGCCGACGTCTATCTCCGAAGCTACGACGCCAACGGCAACGCCTTACAGGATCACGAGATCCTGGTGAACAACAACACGGCCGGCGACCAGATGTACTCGTCCGTGACGATCAACAACAACGGTATCATGGTTAGCTGGACGAGCCAAAATGATGCCGGCACTTGGGACGTGCTTGCAAAATGGTACGACGTCGACGGCAACACGTTGGCAAAATCGAACGACGCCGACGGCAACCCGATAACGGAGTTCAAGGTCAATACGATCTCAAGCGACGCACCCATGCAATCCCAGGTGGCAATGGATCCTTCGGGGTATGTCATGGTCGTCTGGCAGACTGAGATCAACGGCCAACAGGACATTTATGGAAGGTACGGCTCTTTCTGCAACGGTGACGGGTGGGATACCGGCGAAATCGTGGTGAACCAGACGACCAACGGCAATCAATTCAATCCGAGCATGGGATTCAATGCCCATACCGGCTATTTTGTGGTGAGTTGGACCAGCGACGGTCAGGATGGCAGCGGGAAAGGCATCTTCGCACAACAGTTTGACTGGTACGGCAACCGCATTGGCTCGGAGTTCCAAGTGAACACGGTTACCGCCGGCAGCCAGGATCACTCGTCCGTCACGATG
>PMLF01000012.1 GCA_003158755.1 Elusimicrobiota bacterium
TACCTATGTAGCAAGTCCGGACCGCGCAACCCCCCTCCCCCTGTTAAACCCCAAAACCAAACCCTCCGGCGGCCAATGCCCCAGAGGGGCATCGGCCGCCGGAGGTCGGCGCCTTTCGGCGCAACAAAACCCTCCCTCGGCCCTTCGGGCCTGCGGGCGGTGTGCGATCGGCTAGGCGGGCAAAACCAGCCCGCCTCGCCTCGCGCACGTACCGCGGGGGCTCGCATTCGCCGCCCCCGTTGCCCGGTCAACCGGACCGGGCAACCCGGCCCCGGTCCCACGGGGCGTGCCAAACGGTGGCCACTGGCCACCGGCACCCCCATGCCCGCACGAGGCGGCTTCCCCCTCCCGCGTTGCGGCGGGGTTCCGCTAGATGGTCCATGCGCTCATGTCGGCCATCCACTGAATTCTGGCCGTCGCAAAATCTTCTCCGGCCTGGCCCTCCGGGCCTGGCGGCAAACAGCCGCCCTTCGCCCCTTGGCCGTTCGCGGCCTTCGCTTCTCGGCCCACAAAACCGCCGCTCGGTCCCGGCGGCCACAGGCCGCCAACCTCGCGGCGGGGACCGTGAACATATAAGGAAGGGGCAGGGGGGCGCTGCCGTTCGGCATTGCGGCGGCGCTTGGCTTCGCCTTCGCGCTCCGCGTTGCGGGTGGCCAGGGGCCACCCGCGTCTTTCAAACTCTCGGCATCGTCGCCTATCCGGCTCCCTCTGCCGCCGCCGGAATCACCGCGTACGTCATCGCGGCGTCGTTGCCAACTTCGCTCCGACGCCGCCTCTGTTCAACGGGGTCACACCGCCGACTCCGCGTTCCTATTTAATCTCTCTTTGCGGGTCGGACGACGAAATCCGGGTTCTCTCTGGGGCGGAACGTGACCTCGTATTTGATTATGTCTCCGCACCGGTACACGAACCAACCTTCAACCCACGTTTGGTCCGCTCCCGGAGAGGAATAAAGTTTCGTCTGTGCGATCCAACGTTGACCACAACCGGGAGAACTTTTCTGGTCAGTGGAAAGGATGCTTTCCGCCGCATCCCGCTTCAGCATCCGACTCGCGATGGTTTCACCCGGCACGATGAGTGGTTGCTTAACCTCGGCGCAACCAGCCATGAGCAGAAAACAAGCCATCGCCCAGAGCTTCGCCAAGGGTCCGCTCATTTGTCTTCCACTCGTTTCAAAGACGTAATCACTTGTAGCGCCCTTTTGTCGGCCTCAGGATCATCCGCCCAGTAGCCAACGCACATCTGCCAATAATTCTGGCCCTCCGTTAGGAAGACATACCAGTAGCCGTCATTCCCTATGCGCACGTTAATTATATGGCCCGAAGCCGAGTCAACTTGAATATCCAGTTCTTTAATGTAATTCGACTCCGACGGGTGCGATCCATTCAATTGGTTCAATCCCGCCCGGACCGATTCCACCGCTCCGTCCAAGTCCACTTTCTGCCTGTCATCGTAAAGCTCTCGTCGGACAGTAACGTCAAATACACCCCGCTTCTTTACTAATCGCATCTCCTGGTTCTCGTACATCCGTAGGTACTCGACGATATTATCCGATGGGGCCATCGGCACAGGCTGAAATTTATCCGGGACCTCCATCGAAATTCCAGTTCTCCCGGCGGTTTCCCGTTTCCAACGACTGCCCCACGCCGACTCCCCGTGGTTGATCGCGTTATCCACTTTGATGACATGCGCGACATCGGCCATGTATATCGTGCATCCCGCCATTGGAATGACAGCAAGGGCCACCATCGGCAGGATGAAGAAGGGCCGTTTCACGCGGTCAATGGGCGGAGGGAGCGGGTGCCTTGCCGGATTTCGCCCCCGGCACAACAAGCTTCGCCGCAACTTCCTCAAGCGGGCGTCCGGGGCCGAGTTGCTCCCGCACGATCTTGCCGCAATCGGGCAGGGGGCCGGTCGGCGGCTGCCACCAGCTTAATATCTCGCCGCGCAGTTTGAACAGGAACCGCCACTCGCCGGTTTCCGCGTTGATGGCGTAATAATTGTTAGCGGCCATGATGTCCGACGTATCCTGCCGCACGCTCACCCATTTGCTGTTGGGGGACCAACTTGCCCCGATCTCGGCCGCCGGCGTGTGTTTCGTGGGGTGAATCTTCCCGGTGGCCACGTCCACGAAGAAAAGGTCCTGTTTGGGAATTGGTATGAAGGCTACATTCTTCTCATCCGGGGAAAGGACAGCGCCGCCGACAATCGGCAAATGAACCAACTCCCTTAAATTGCCTCCGTTCAGGTCCATCTTCATGATCCATAATCCCTGATCTTGTTTTGGACCGTCGATACGGGAGGCGTACAAGCTCTTGCCGTCGCTGGACCATGCAGGGGTGCCCAATCTGGTCAGGCCCTTGGGAATTTTCGCCAGCCATGCTTCCTCGGTTTGAATGTCGATTATTAAGGCGACATAATCCGGGGCCATCCCCTCGGTTATGATGAAGTGTCCGTCCGGGCTCCAGCCATAAATACCGACGTCGGAACCGCGGTACCAAACCCGTTCTTTCTTGGTCTCCATGTCCAGGGTGCGCAGGTCCGTGATGAGTTCTCGGCCGTGCTCATCTGTCATGACGACCCTGATGAGAAGCTGTTTGCCGTCAGGGCTCATGATTGAATGGTCATATATCCAGGGCGGCGTGTTCTTCAAGAGGATCTCTTTCTTCCCGGTGGCGAGGTCGTGCTTTACGTTGGAGTCCCACAGTATGCCGGTAAGCGGGGGCTTCCGGCCCATCGCTTGGGCGGTGGCGCAGGCCGCCAACGCCGCCATTAAAATCCATGCCTTCCTCATTGGCCTAGCCTCCTTACTTTCTCTTCCAGTTTCTGAGCAAAGTTCGGGTCTTTCACGCTGATTCCCTTGGGTTGCGGCGGCGGGTTCCTCAGACGGTTCAGTTGGTCCTGTATGTAATAGTCGACGCTGTTGTGGTTGTCCAATTCCTGCCAAACCTTCCACCAATGGGGATTGCTCGCGCCAACCGCCTTCCGTTCAATAATGCCGCCATTCTCATTCTTGGGTCCGCCGAACCGCAACGTGAAATTGACTCCTAAGAGGTCCCCCGTGGTGGAGGGTCCGAGATTGGGAACAATGTCGGCTGTATTCTGAACTTTTTCAGACTGGATGTCCTTATACCATCCGTCATGCATCCCGGCGGAGCCGATGAAGACCGTATTGTTCGACGGTATTTGATCGTGGTATTGCTTGCCGATCACGCCTGCCGCGCTGTGGTAATCAGCCGAATCGTACTCATGTCCTAGGTAGGGCTCCATGACCTTCCTTGAAGCCACGCGAAGACCGCCCAATTCAAAACACATCAAGAGCATATCCGTGACATGGTTGCCGGTATATACGGCCACGATATCGGTTTTGGAGACAACTTCTTTCATTCGCGCCATTTCTTCGAGGGTCATACTCCCGGGGTTATTTACGATAAATGTATTCAATTCTAATTCCTCTTTCTGCTGAAACGTCAAAACTTTTCCCCCATCCCCCTTATAGCTCTTACCGCCGTTGCAACCGATACCTTCCCCCAGCAAATGCGTCGCCCCGTCCTTACTTTGGAAGAAAGTATTCACCATCTCCTCATTGGGCAGGAAGTCGCCCCGCATGCTCCAATTGTCCAGCCGTTCGCTTAGGTTTCTCACGGCCCCGCCTTTGGGGCTGAAACTCAGGACCCATCCGGCGGCGCCCGCCGGGAGCCCTACGGCGCGCCACGCCGTTTCTTTTAATGCGTCCCAGGTGAATTCGGCGCTCCCGGCCAACATCCGACGCCCTGCGCCCCACTGGCCCAGGGTAACTACGTTGGCGACCACAGCCCCCACGGTAGCCACAGCGCCGAAGACGGTCTTTATCGCCGTCCAAACCATCCCACCGACCGAGGATATCGGCTTCGCTATTGCGTTGTCCAGGAGGCCTTGGCCCTTCTGATTGTAGGCCTCGGCGAACGTCACCTTTTCCACCGCTGGTTTCTCCGGGTGTTCCGCCCGCCACTGATCGAAGGATTTGTAATTGGTCACTTGGCGGTTCACTCCGGCGGGCATTCCGTCGAGCGGCGCAAAGGACGAACTTTCGACCTTGAACGAAGCGCCCAACGCCTCTATCCGGGTGAAATCCTTTTGCGGGAGGCCGGTGTCCGGCGCGATCCCGTCAAAGTATTTCGGGTCCAAAGGAAGCATGGTGAAAGGGGGATCATTGTGCCCGATCCCGAGGAGTCTTCCTCCCACAAGCCCCGACGCCAGGGAGGCCACCTTCTCTGTTCCCGTCAGGTCTTTCCCTCGGACCAAGCCCACGGCTTTCCCGTCCGGCTGGGTGACGACCCCCATTCCCAGCCCCGGCGAGGATATGATGGTTCCGGTGGTTCCTTTCCCGTCCCTCAACGGGATGTCCTGTCGGTCGGGGGATTTCAGGATGACGCCAGCCGTAGCGCCCACAAGGGCTTTGAGTTCTTCCTCTGATCCACCGGCCGGTTCTCCGTCGTTGACGATGGTCGCCAGCGGCGTATGGACGTTCTTTGAATCCGGGAGGCCGATCATGCCCCTAAACTCTCCCGCCCGAAACGCGGCCATCACGCCGATTTTCTCGCTCGACGGAAGATAGGCGATTCCTTTTTCAGTCCGGCTGTCTTTGTCATCCCGGTCCGGCGAGTTCATGAAACCGGTCAGAAGGGATTGCCCCACCGCGTTTGTAGCCGCTACGGTCAGGAGGACCCCGGCGGCCGTCATCTCCGTCAGCCAGCGCCCCATCGGTGAATATCCGTCCGCGCCGGGTGTACCGGCCCGCTTCACCAGTTCATTGGTCAACCAGTTTTGTTCGCCTTGCCGCGTCTCCGGGGTGCGCGTTTGTTCCGAGGATTGAAAGTCATCCATGCGCATTGCGTGAGCCGGTAGGATGAGTGAACCGCATAAGACTGCCGCCGTGATCCGTCTCATTTGGATATCCTCCGTTTCCATAGTGGCGTGTCTTCCAAGGCAACCCAACCCATTTCTTCAGCCTTCTTTTTGTATTCGATGGCTTCGTCGCCCCACCAAAGGGATTCTTTTCCCCGAGTCATTATGCTTTCCATGTGATAGACACCGGCCAACTGCATGTAGCAATCGGCGCAACGCGGGTCCAACTCAAGCGCCTTCTTCAGTCGCTGGATCGCCTGTTTCGGGGGAAGCCCCGCCGTGCTGAGGTTCAAGAGGAGCGCCAGGAATTCCCGGTCACGCAGAGGGCGGAGATAGGTTCCCCTCTCGTAGCTATTGGCGCTGATAGAAAGGTTTTGGGTGTAGAACTCGTCCGGCAGAGTCTCCCCGCCCGCCGTCGGCTCGATGTTGTATTCCCTCGTCTTGTCGGGGGACACGTATCGAAGGAAGACGTGACCGGGGGCGCTCACCGGGTAAACGTACCATCCGAGCCTTTGCGCGATGACCAAGCAGAGCGTCGTCATCGAGAGGCAATCGCCCTGATGAGTGTCCAGCAAGTAGCTCAAATAGCCGGGGTCCGTGGTGCGGCGTTTCAGGCTCACCATGTCGTATTTGAAACCTTCTTCCTCGAACAGGACCCGGTTCATAGCCGTGGTTTCCGGGTCGGCGACTCCCCTTCCTTTCAAATCCTCGGCAAGGCTTTTGATCCTGAACGCCAAGCCGTCAATCTGCCGGTCGGCGGCCGCGACGTCCAAGTCCCGGTAATGTTCTTTCGCCAGAGACAACGCGGCCACTCCGAGGTTGACGTAGCCCTTGGGAGGCAATTTCATCAACTCATTTACGGTACCGGCCATTTCGATGGATTCGCGGCTGGGTCTAAGTTTCAGGACTGCCCGAAGAACCAGGAGGAGAGACAAGCAAAGCACGGCGAAGACGAGGCGGGAGCGTCGGCGGCGGCACCACTGGCCGACACGACGCGGGAGGGGACGAAGACCGGATAAATCCATTTGCCCAAGGCCGTGAAACAAGGTCAAACCTCCGCTCTGAACCTTAACGGCCGGAGACACAATGCGAGACGACGAAAGCGGGCCGCGATAATATTATAAGTACTACAATGACATGCTTGACTATTTATGCAGTATATGACGAACCTGGCTTATTGTCAATCGGCGAAAACCGGTCGCGGCTGTAGGCCCAGGCACGTGCTTCGCACGGGGCCACCTCGAACCGGGCCGCAGAATTTGCCCTGTCGGGCCAGACGGCCAGGGGGTTCCGCCCGGCCGTCGGCCGCCGAAAAGCGGCGGCTGCATACTGCGGTTTTTCCGTCGGCTCCGGCCTTCGGCCTCCGCCAGGATGGAAAAATGCCCCTCTCTCGGAATGGGTCTTGCGACCCATTGCGCGGCAGAAGGCACCGCTCCATGACCGTGGGCCGCAAGGCACATTCAGCCGCGACCTTTTACGGATGCACGGCCGACGGCATGGCCGTGCGCCCTAATATTCTGTGTCCCCATTCGTTACTTTGATCGACAGTCCCTAACCAATACCGGATAGGAAGGGGGTGGAGAAATTGGTTTATCGACGTTTGTAAGCGGGGCATTCGCTGTTAAGTCTGCAAACTTTCTGGCGTCTGCATAGTTTTCAAAGTCCCGCCAATATCGCCGCTCTTGGTCTGCCTTGTACGATTTCTTCTGGTGCATACAAATAGGAGGATGGATTGTAATGTCATAGTGCTTATCAATGTCAAGGTGTTCATCGCAATTGAATTCTTTTTGACCCGTTCGATTTTCAGAATCCAAATCAACATTTACAGAGTAGGGCATGGTATTCTCCTGTGGTAATTTAGCCGTCCCTCGAAAAGCATTGTAAATTCATGTCCGTTCAATAAACCCTCCCCAGGCCGCGGTCGAGCATTTCCTGGTTCCTCCACCTACCTTCCCGGTAGACTTTTTCCCAATCGTCACGCTCGTCAAGACTGTAGAAGATGTGTCCAACGTACCGGCCATGCAGATCTTCCTTGCCCGTGCGGATGACCACGACCTTGGCTTTCGCCATTTGGTCCCGGACGTAGGCGAAAGCCTCCTGCCCACCGTCCTCTTTCAGGGGCGGCGCATCGATCCCCGCGAACCGGATAATTTCTTTCTTCCACACATCGAAGCCCAGGTCTAGCCGAGCGGTCAAAGTATCGCCGTCCGCTATGTGGAGGATCTCGGCGCGGAACACGAAATGACCCGCCCCCGGCCGCTTCAATTGGACCTTCTTCCGGTCCTTGTCGGGGTCGTCCACGTCGTTGATGTGGTCCGCCTGGATGGCCCGGACAAGTTCATCCCGCGTCCAGTGTTTCGCCTCGGCCTCTTTCTCGTAGAAGCGCCGGGTCTTCTCGTCCTTCAAGGTAATGAGCTCCCGGTATACGGACCAGACCAATCCCGTATCCGTCGGCGCTCCGTGGGGGTAATACCGGTAAAACCAAACGCACCGGACAAGCGTGGACCGGTCCGTGACCAGGTCCCTCGCCAGCCGTTCCATGATGGAAGTGCCGTACCCGCCGTTTTCCGTCAGCTTTTCATCGGTCAGGCGTTTTCCGCAATTCCAGTAAGTCAGCATCAGCTCCCGGTTCATGGCGGACTGCGCACGGGCCCGACCATCGTTTATAAGCTTATTGAGGTCTGAGTAGNNAACGAACCAAATCCCCATCGTTCTGAACCCTGCCATAGAATGAATTTCTTCGGCCTGTTTCCATCCGCCAAAGCGCCGCCACAAATTCGGCCTTCTCAATTTCTGTTTGTGCCGAGACATAGGTCATCTCGACCTTCTCCAAATCAGACGTATCCCCGGCCTCACCTAGAATCAACACACAATACGCCCGAAGCCAGCTATCTCGATTTTGGTCGAAGGACCAGTACCGGCAAAGGTCAAT
>PMLF01000133.1 GCA_003158755.1 Elusimicrobiota bacterium
GGTCGCCGCCTTGGAATAAAATCCGGTCGTTGCCGGGGCCACCGTCCATCCGGTCGGTCAGGGTGGGGATGTAGGTCTCGGTGGTCCCGTTGATGAAGGGCAGATCGTCCGGCTGAAGCTGGAAGGTGTCGTCCCCGTCACCGCCGAAGAGGAGGTCCTCCGCCCC
Organism: Elusimicrobiota bacterium; assembly: GCA_003158755.1. Taxonomy (GTDB): domain Bacteria; phylum Elusimicrobiota; class Elusimicrobia; order FEN-1173; family FEN-1173; genus FEN-1173. The sequence continues at coordinate 167 of PMLF01000133.1, forward strand.
GCGGTCGTAGCCGCCCGAGATCGTGTCGTTGCCCGGACCGCCGAAGATCCAGTCGGACCCGGGGCCGCCCTGGAGGGCGTCGTTGCCGGGACCGCCCATGATCACGTCGCGGCGCTCGGGAGAGGGCGCCGAGGCCATGCTGATCGAGGTCACCGACGCCGCGGCCTCATTGGCCAAGTCGAAGGCCACCTCGTATTCCATCGGGATCTCCGGCGCGGACGCCGGATGGACGCATCGGACGCGGATGAAATAGCCGCCCGGCGCCGCGCCGTCGAGGCTCAAGGAAAGGACCGACGAGGACGGATCCTCGGAGGAAAGCACCACGTTGCCGGCGGCATCCAGGAGCTCAAACACCACCGGATCGCTGGCGAAGGCTTTCAGGAGCCTCACGCGCTCGCCCGTCGCGCCGGCGCGGGGCAGGAAGAAGCTGAACACGTCCACGTCCGAACCGCTGTCGAGGGTCAGGCCCGTCATCCGGCCCAACCCCTGCACGGCCGGAAGCGCGTAGGCGTGGGCGACGGTGTCGAAAGGCTGCGCCGCCAGATCGGTGAGGTCGCGGTCGTTCTGGAGCGACGCCGGCTGGGCGCCGAGGAGGACCAGGTCGTAGGTCGCGGCGCTCGAAGCCCCGGAAACCTTGAGGAAATATCGGCTGGGTGCCAGGCCCGCGAACGAAAGGTCCGCCGGAGAGCCGATATGGCCCTGGACGGTCGTCAACAGATTGCCTTGCGCGTCGAAGAGAGCCAGAGCGACGTCCCCTGTGGGCGCCAACCGGACGCCGTCATTGGAGCCGCCCTCGCCGTCCAGGCTGAAGGCGTACCAATCAACCCCTCCGTCCGCCAACGGGGCGCCGGATACGACGGTGGACGGCGCCGCCCCGGGCACGCTCCGCGCGTCCAGTTGGGCGAAGGTGAGGTCCGATTTGGGGGCTCCCAACTGGAAGGACAAGTTGTACCGGGTGGGCAGCCGGTTTGGCGCGGTGACCCGGATCAAATAACTGACGCCGGCCGATAGGCCGGACAGGTCGAGGAACGTGGTCTGCTGGCCCGACAGGTCTTTCACCACCTGGCCGTAATCCCTCACCAGGCGGACCTCGGTGCGGACGAGGTCCCCCGCGCCGTCTTTCCCTTCCACAATGGTGCGCTCCGTCACTTGGTTCTTGGGCTTCAACTCGTAGGTCGTCGGCGCGCTCGCGCCGGACACCTGCAGGTAATACTCGCCGGCGGTCACATTCTGGAGTGAAAGTTCGGCGGGCGCGCCGACGCCGCCGGCGGCGGTGCCGACCAAGGTCGTGACGCCATTTACGAACCGGAACAGGTTGAAGGTCAGCGCCCCGTTGCACTCCCCGGTGAGGACGTCGGCGCTGGAGCCGGTCCGAAGCATTTGGAACTTGTACCACGCCTGCTCGCCGCTCCCGATCGACGTGCCCGTCACCAGCGGCAGGTTCGTGAACGCTCCCAAGTCCAAGGCGCTCTCCACGTCTCCGTCCGGGGCGGCGCTGAAAGAGTTCTCGAAGGTTTGGAGGGTCGGCAGTTGGAAGTTCAATTGGTAGCGGGCCGGGCCCCCGTCGGTGGCCACGCGGAGGTAATAGGTCCCGGCCGAAAGCTCGTCCAGGCTGACGGACTCGACCAAGGGCGCCGTATCCGTCGAAGTCGCCGCCACGGTCCCGTCGGCGTTGAGGAGCTCCAGGGTCAGTTGGTCGTCCAGCGCGGTCTTGAGGAGGCTCACGTTGTCGCCGGAAACCCCGTCCCGGTCCAGGGTGAATCGGAACACGTCCACGTCCGACATGTCGTGAATGGTGAGGCCCGTGATCTTGCCCAGGTTTTGAACATTATCAAGGTTGTAAGCGTCCGCGATCGAGTTGTTAGGCACGGTCGCCAGGTCCGTCTGGTCGCGTCCGAGTTGGACCGCTCCCTCCGCCTGCACGGTCGACCCGTCGGAACCCATAAGGGCCAGTTCCAAACCGTCCAGGTCGGAGGCGCTCGTGAGGACCAGCTTCGCGTCCGAGGACGGCGGGTTGGCCAGGGAGAACTTGTACCAATCCACGTCGTCCGGGCTGTCGATGGTGAAGTCCGTGAAGTCCACGCTCTCCGTCAAGGGTGCCTGGTTGACCGGCGGCGCGTCGAAAGGCGTCTCGCTCAAGGTGAAGGCACCGGTGACGTTGTCGTTCCGGCCAAAGGTGAAGTCCGCCCGGTCCATCAGGACGACGTCCCCGCCTTCAATCTTGACCGTGTCGTCGCCGGCGCCGGCGTCGATCCAGACGGACACCTGGGTCGTCGGGCCGACGTAGATCTGGTCGTTGCCGCCCAGGGCGTCGATCAGGATGGCGTCGATGCGCCCCTCTTTGGGCAGAATGCCTTCCAAAGCGGCGCCCGCTTCCAAACCAAGGGTTTGGGTGGGCATTCCGACGGCGGATATCGAAGGGTCGGGGTGGGCGGGATCCTGACCTGTCGGTCCTTGGAAGAGCTTGTCCAAGTTCGCCAGAACGTCCGCCCCTTGGAAGACGGGATTGCCGGAGTTGTCGTCCATGGTGAAGTCCAAATTGATCTGGGCGGCGAAGCTGTAAATGCCGTTGTTGTTGGTGAGCCGGGTAATGAGGTGGTGGGCACCCAAGAGGCCCGGCTCGTTCACGAAGTCCACAGTGATGATGTCGTCCCCTTCGGTTCCCGGCACGTACCACACCTTGCCCGACTCCTCGGCGAACTCCTTCCACGTGTTTTCGTCCATGCCGCCTTCCAGGCTTTGGAAGAGGCTGCCGTCCGCGCGGAACATCTGGTCGTTGCCGCCGTTACCGAACATGAACGCCAACCCGGTGCCGGCGTAAAGCCGGTCGGCGTTTCCGGAACCGAGCATTCGGTCCATTCCCGTGTCCTCCAGAATTCGCGCGGGAAGGCTGGGATTGCTGTCAAGTTTCCCGTCACCGTTCAAGTCGCCCGAATCGTCGTAGGTGGGTCCGTTGGGATCGGACGGGTTCACGTAAACGCCAAACTGGGTGTCCCCCGCCGGCTGGGGAAGCTGGGACCAAGCGTAGAGATCGTTGATGCCGGGCCCTCCGATCAAGTCGTCGTCGCCCCGGCCGCCGAAAAGGATGTCGTAGTCGTTCGTGGACGCCGATTCCTCGCCGGCGGTGGAGTCCCCGTACAGGCGGTCGTCGCCGGCCATCCCGTATAGGGTGTCCGAGCCGGACATGCCGTCCAGCCGGTCGTTCCCGTCTGACCCAACGAGGAGGTCGTTCCCGGGCCCGCCGTCGATGACGCCCACGTAATCGCTGCTCCGGGCGGAGAGGTCCCCGATGTCCAATGGCAGGATCGTGTGGCCGAAGGCCGTGTAAGTCTGGTGGACGAATTCGATGTCGTCGTCGCCCATCTCGCCGGCGATGCGGAACTGCTCGACGACGGGTTTCCCGTGGGGGTTCAAGGAACCATCCGCGTTCGCCTCGCGCCAGGGGGCCACGATCTCCCGAAGCTCGGTCGCCCCGGTGTCGGGATTGACGGTTTGGTAATAGACGTCGAGCCGGCCGTCCGCCAGTTGCCCGAGCTTGATCACGTCGTTCTGGTTGGTGCCCTGGATGACCATGATGTCGGTGGCGTTGTCGTCGGCAATGTCGTTTTTGAACTCATTGCCGTAGTGGCCGTCATAGGTATCGACCGGCGCCGGGGCGCCGGAATCGAAGTAATCGGCGCGAACATCCAGGACCATGAGGTCGATGCCCCCGCCGCCGTAGATCGTGTCGTTGCCCTTTTGCCCCTCCAGCCAGTCGCCGTCGGCGCCGCCCCACAGCACGTCGTCGCCGCCGCCGCCCAGGATGTAGTCCTGGCCCGCGCCGCCATAGAGGATGTCGCCGCCCCCGATCGTGTCGCCGAAGGCGTTTTCGGCCAAAGTCGGACCGGCGATCCCGTCGCCGTAGATCGTGTCGTCACCGCTGTCGCCGTAGATCACGTCCCGGCGGAGGTTGCCGTAGAGCCAGTCGTTCCCCGCCCCGCCGTGCAGCTCGTCCCCCCACTGGGAAGTCTCGGCCGCGACCACGGACGGGGACGCCATCACGCCCACGTTGGCGAAGGCGTAGAGAAAGTCGATGCCGTCCCCGCCCCAAAGTTGCTGACCGCGCTGGATCCATTGATGCGTTGCCGCGTCGTAACGCCCGGCGTCTCCGAAGACGTAGTCCGTGCCGCCGTCGCCGTAAACTTGGTCGATCCCTTCGTCGCCCACCAGGCCCGGCCTGAAATTACCGTTAATTTGCACCCATCCTCCCCCGAGGTCGAGGCCTTGGCCGCCGGCGAGCCAGGCTCGCGTCACGCCGTCGACCAGACGGTCGGTGCTTCCGGTCGCATATTGGTAGTCGCCGTGGACGACGTCGTCGCCGGATCCGCCCCGGACGATGTCGTCTCCGCCCTCGCCGAACACCTGGTCTTTGCCGTCGCCGCCGTCCAAATAGTCGTTGCCCGCGCCGCCGTAGATATAGTCGTTGCCGCCGCCGCCGAAGATCCAGTCCGTGCCGGCGTCGCCGTAAAGGACGTCGTTGGGATCGCTCGGATTGCCCGTTTGGTCGGCCGTGGACGGGTCCAGCTCCGACTTGCTCCCGATCGACTGGCCCAGGGCCGCCACCGGCGTGATGTGCGGCGGGGTGTAGCCCGTGGGGTTCATGGCTTCGGCCGCGTCGAACCCCGGCGGGTCCTCGAAGTTGGCGGGGTTGGAGAGGTCGAAATGGTCGGCGCTCAGGTCCTCGTAGCCGCCCCAGATGACGTCGTTGCCGGCCCCGCCGTGAATCTCGTCGTTCCCGCGGCCGCCAACCAGGACGTCGTCGCCGTCTCCGCCCCAAATCACGTCATTGCCGTCGTTACCCTGGACGTAGTCGTTGCCCGCCAGGGCGTAGATCACGTCGTCCCCGGCGCCGCCGAGGATGATGTCCCGCCCGAAGTCCCCATAAGCGACGTCGTTCCCGTCGCCCAGGATGATGGTGTTGACGGAGGCAGTCTCTCCCGCGTCGCCCGCCGCGCCCGTCGATGCGTAGACCAGGTCATTCCCCGCGCCGGCGTCGACGTAATCCGAGCCCAGGCCCGCCGTGATGACGTCGTTGCCGTCGTCCCCGAAGATGAAGTCGTTGCCGGCGCCGGCGTCGATGACGTCGTTCCCGCCCTGGCCGTGAATCTCGTCGTTCCCGGGCCCCGTGGTGATGACGTCCGCCCCATCGGCGCCCGAGGAGGGGTCGGCGGGATTGTCGTCGCCGTAAACAAGGTTGTTTCCGCCCGCGATCTGGATGACGTCCGCACCGGACCCGCCCGCGACATCGCTGTTCCCGACGCCCAGGGTGATTTGATCGTCACCGGCCTGCCCGCGCACGAATTGGTTCCCGGCCCCGATCGTTATGATGTCCGCCCCCGGCGCGCCCGTGGAGGGCTCGCCCGGCTTGTCGTCGCCGTAAACCGTGTTGTTTCCGGAGACGATCGTGATGACGTCCGCCCCAGCCCCGCCCGCGACGTTGCTGTTGCCCGCGCCCAGGTTGATTTGGTCGTTGCCGGCCTGACCGCGGACCAAGTGGTTCCCCATCCCGGCCGTGATGACGTCGGCCCCGTCCCCTCCGTAAATTTCCGAGCCCGACCTCTTTCCGGAGGCGGCGGACACGGCGTTCCCGACCCAAATGACGTCGTTACCGTCGCCGCCGTCCACATAGTGGTTCCCCGCGCCCAACGTGATTTGGTCGTTCCCGGCCTCTCCGTAAACCTCCGAGCCTCTCCGCTGGGCGGCCGAGGTCGCCACCGCGTCGCCCGCGGTGATGGTATCCGCCCCGACTCCGCCATGGATCAGGTGGTTTCCGGCGCCCACGAGGATTTGATCGTCGCCGTCGCCTCCATAAATCTCCGATCCCGACCGCACGCCCGCCGCCACCGCCAGGGCCGCGCCCGTCACGGTGATACGGTCGTTCCCGGCGCCGCCGTCTATATAATGGTTGCCAGCGCCAGCGGTGATCACGTCGTCCCCGTCCTCGCCGTAAATCTCCGAGCCTTTCCGCTGGGTGGCGGGCGCCAAGGGGACCGAAATGCCGTCCCCGACCGTGATGACGTCCGCCCCCGCCCCGCCGTGGATCAATTGGTTGCCCGCGCCCGCGACGATGTGATCGTTTCCGTCCCCTCCGTATATTTCGGACCCCGTCCTCTGGCCGGAAACCGCGGTGATGGCGGCCCCCGTCACGGTGATTTGGTCGTCGCCGGCGCCGCCGTCGATGTAATGATCCCCCGCGCCCGCCGTGATAACGTCGTTGCCATCCTCGCCGTAAATCACCGAGCCTCTTCGCTGGGACCCCGCGATCACGCCGTCGCCGACCATGATCCGGTCCGCGCCCGCGCCGCCGTGGATCACGTCGTCGCCCGCGCCCGCGGTAATAACGTCGTCGCCGTCGTCCCCGTAGACGACGTTGTTGCCGGCGCCCAAGGTGATCGTGTCGTTCCCGCCCTGGCCGTGAATTTCACTCGACCCGGCTCCGGCGTCGATCGTGTCCGCGCCCTCGGCGCCCGTGGACGGGTCGCCCGGCCGGTCGTCGCCGTAAACGACGTTCGCCCCGCCGCCGGCGTGGATTGTGTCCGACCCGGCGCCGCCGCAAATGAGGTCGGAACCGTCGCCGCACGTGATCGTGTCGTTCCCTTCGTCGCCCCAGACCTGGTTGGCGCCGGAGCCCGTATCGATCTGGTCGTTGCCGGCGTTCCCGTGGATCGAGTTGTTGCCGTCCTCACCGTGGATCACGTCGTTTCCGGCGCCGCCCGACACCGCGTCATCCCCGGCCCCGGCGTAGATGAGGTCGTTGCCGTCGCCGCCGGAGATGGTGTCGTTGCCGGCCTCGCCGAAGAGTTGGTCGTCGCCCGCGCCGCCCGAGATCGTGTCGTCTCCCTTGCCGCCATAGATGATGTCGTTGCCGGCGCCGCCCGTCAGGATGTCGTTCCCGCCGGCCCCCAAGGAGGTGTCGGCGACTGAGATCAGGTGGCCGTTCCCGTCCAACAAGTCTTTCGTGTCGAAGTTGTAGGCGTTGGAATTGCCCTGGCCCAACGTGACGCCGTCGCCGAAGATGACGTTGTTCCCGCCGCCCCCGTTGATCGTGTCGTTCCCGCCGCCGCCCACCAAGAGGTCGTTGCCGGCGCCGGCCGAGATCGTGTCGTTGCCGTCCCCCGCTTGAACGGCGCAGGTGTAGGACGTCGAGGGATTGACGGGGAGCGCGCCCGTGTCGCCGAAGACGATGTTGTTGCCTTCGCCGGCGTCGATGGTATCGTTCCCGGCCCCGCCGTAAATGATGTCGTTGCCGGCCCCGCCGTAGATGTGGTCATTCCCGGCGCCGCCCTGAATCATGTCGTCACCGTCGTCGCCGTACAACTGGGCGTTCCCCGCTCCACCTTGAATAATGTCGTTTCCCGCCCCGCCATGAATGACGCAGGGGCCGGTCCCCTCGTCAATCAGGACGTCGTCGCCGTCCCCGCCGTCCAGGTCCACGGGAAGTTGGACGCTGTTCTTGATCGTGATGGTATCGTTCCCGGCCCCGCCGGAGGCCTTGATGCTTTTCACGTTGTAGAAAATCTGGGTCCGGCCGAAGGCCGTGACCTGGATGTCCCCGCTGTTCCCGTCGCCGCCGATCTGCTCCACCTCGAAGGTTTCGTTCGGCTTGGCGTCGGCCCCGTACGGGTTCCGGGTATCCATGTTGAGATAAAGGACCCCGTCGGTGGAAGCCGACCAAGGATCGTTCACATTCGTCGGTCCCGCCAAGATGATGGCCTTCGGCAATTCCAGATACCCGAGGTCGAAGTCGGCGGTCTTGCTTACGCTGAACAGCCACAAGTCGATGGTGACGGTCACCGACAAGGTGACCGGAGTCCGCCCCGAGCCCTCCGCGTGGAAGGAGGCCGAAATCCCGATGCCGCCGAAGGTAAACCCGAAGACGTCGGCCTCGACCCGGGCGCTGGCCGTCAAGTCGAAGATGTAATAAGGAATATGAGTGTGCTGGTCCTCCGTCTCGAGCGCGGTCACGTTGAAATGGAACTTCCCTTTTATGCAGAACCCGTCGGGACCGATCTGGACCTGCCCGTCCAGGCTGATGCTGAAGTCGCCCCGGGAATCCAGGAACCCCTCGCCCGATACCGTCACGATCCCGAAAAAGTTCAGGGACGCCTTGAACTGGAAGCCCCATTCGCCGGCGCCGAGGGTGACGGGAACGCCGCCCTGCGGGGTATCCACGGTGAAAGTCCCGCCGCCAACCATGACGACGAAACTGGCGTCGAATTTCAAAACCTTCAACAGCTCGATGTGGCCGGTGAGGGCCAGAGTGAAGGTCCCGTGTTTCACGCCCAAATGATCGGTGCCCGTCGTGTTGATGCTCAGGAGCCCGCTGGCCGCGATGTCGAACACGCTGGCGGGATCGTGGCAGGAGACGCTGACGGAGAGGGTCAAGACGAGGCCCGTGTCGTTCGAGCCGTTGTCGTAGACCCCGGCCCCGCCCGACGCGCTGAACTCCAGGCCGCCGAGATTGAAGTCCACGCCGAATTGCAGTTGGAAGGTTCCCGTCGTGATCAGGATGTCCAGGAACCCGTCGCCCTTGGCGAACCCAAAGAACTCAATGGTGCCGTCTATATGGAGGCGGAAACCCGGCTGGACCGTGACGACGGGCGCGGTATCGGGAATGTCCATGGGCGCCCCGCTGGTGTTGATTTCCAGGTCCGCGTCAGCCGTCAATTTCAGTCCGATCGACTTGGCGAAATCGACGTCCAGGGTCACGGCGATCCGGGCCACCACCCCTTCGGTTCCGATGTAAAGGAAACCATCGACGTCCAGGTCCATGAACGGTTTTAGTTGAAGTTTTCCCACGGCGTGGATCTCCAGCTTATCCGGGGCGAGGATGAAGACGAACAGGCCTTCAATGTCCAGCGTGTTCCCGATGACGAGATGGCCCATCAGCTCGAGCTTCAGCCCCGAGGCGATGGTCACGGGAACGATCGCCGGGTCGCCGGTGTTGGG
>PMLF01000312.1 GCA_003158755.1 Elusimicrobiota bacterium
CCGTCCATTTCGCAACTGACTCTCCATCGCCCTCGGCGATACTCCAGCCAGCGCCTTCGCCGTAAACGGGGGAGGAGGACCTGGATAGTTTTATTAAGGGACGTCCACTTTGATCTTGTGTTTCACCGGCGGTTTTTTCCCCGGGGCGGCGGTTTTGGCGGTCGCGGGGGCCGCCGCGGGCGGAGCTTTTTGAGGTGGAACCGCGCTCTTGGCGGCCGGAGCGGTCGGCCGAGGTTGTGGTTGCGGCGCCGGAGTTTTGGCGGGAGCGGGGGCCGCGACGACGGGAGTTTGAGGAGATTCTTCTTTCTTGACGGGAACGGCCTCCGGTTTATTTCGGTTGTTTTTGATGAGGATCTCAACGGCCTGATAGATGGCGTCGGATTCTTTGATGCCGGCTTTTGATGCGGCTTCCATCAAGGCGGGGATGGCGGCTTTATTCCCGATGTCGCCCAAAGCCGTCGCGAGCGAAGAGAGGACGTAAGGGTCTTTTTCGTTCCGAAGGGCGAAGGTCAATGATTTGATGCTGTCGGTGCTCCCCAAACCGCCCAAGGCGGCGGCGGCCGATCGACGGACCGGAACGGCGATGTCGTATATCGCCTCCCCAAGCGCGCGAACGGAAGCGCTCCCGCCGATGAGGCCGAGGGCGCCGACGGCGGCGGTTCGAACGATGGGCGCGGGATCTTTCAAAGCGATGGACAGAGAGGCCGCGATGCTTTCATCCCCGATCAAGGCCAGTTCGTTCACCGCCGCCAACCTTGCGCCGGAAACGGGGTCGTGGATGGCCGACACGAGCAGCGGTTTGAACGTATCCCGAACTCCGATTTTTCCTAAACCGGCGACGGCTTGTTGGCGCACCTCCAGCTCCGGATCCTGAACGGCTTTCGCCAAAGCGGGGACGCAGGAAGGGTCTCCGATTTTCGATAAACCTTGAACCGCGTTCAATCGAATGTCTCTGTCCTTGTCGGCCGAGGCTTTCGAGAGGCCCGGGATCGTTTCTTTCGTGCCGGCCGCCGCCAGTCCTTTCACGGCTTCCGCGCGGATGAGTACCTCTTTGTCGTCCAACGCCTGGGAGAGAGGTTCGAGGCGTTCCGGTCCGGATTTTTGACAGAGGCTTATGACCGCGTCCATTCGTATTTCCGCTCGACGGTCGGCCAGGGCCTTCGCCAATCCTTTGACGGCGCCGGGTTGGTTGACGTTTCCGAGGGCTTTCACGGCGGCGCTCCTCACTTTATCGCTGGAGTCGTCCAACGCCCCGGTCAGTAAATCGACGGCGGCCGGATCCGTCATGCCTTCCAAAAGTTTCACTCCCTCCAGCCGATCGTGAACCTTTTGGCTGCGGAGCAAGGACTGGGCTTGTTCGTAGTCCGCCGACGCGCTCGTTGCAAAAAAAATCAAAAGAGACACCAAACACAAGAGCCACCCGTTTCCGGCGAATCCGAAATGTTTCATGGTGTAAGAGCCTCCATTATTGGTGTTTTCATAAATATAGTCCCGAATACCGCTCATGCTGAGCCTGTCGAAGCATGAGCAAACTCCGTCGGCAACGGCTCACCCTTCGACAAGCTCAGGGTGAGCGGTGCCTGGGACTTTGCTTTTGCAAAGATCAATAGTAACGCGTCAATGGCCGCGGACAAATAGTATCAAGAAGGAGTTCCACCTAGTGGACCCGGTTCAGGTTACTCGGTTTCCACGGGAGTCCGGTCCTCGATTTGGGTGGGCAGGCCCAACCGGTCCAATACCTGGAGGAAGGGATCGGGGTCCAGCTCCTCGACATTGACCATGGTCTTGGGGTTCCAGACGCCCTTGGCGACGAGGATCGCGGCGGCGGCCGGGGGCACGCCCGCCGTGTAGGAGATGGCCTGCGACTCGACCTCTTTATAGCAGGCCGCGTGGTCGCAGGTGTTGTAGATGAAGATATCCTTGGGTTTCCCGGCTTTCTGACCTTTGACGAGGACGCCGATGCAAGTGAAGCCGGTGTAGTTCGGCGCCAAGGACGACGGGTCGGGCAGCACGGCCTTAAGCAACTTCAACGGCACCACTTCCACTCCCTCCGCGGTCTTGACGGGTTTCACCGACAGGAGTCCGATTTTCTTCAGGACATTGAAGCAGTTGATGTAGTGGTCGCTGAACCCCATCCAAAAGCGGATGCTGTCGGCGTCGATGTTCTTGGACAGGGAATGCAGCTCGTCGTGGCCCGTGAGGTAGACCGGCTGGCGGCCGACGAGCGGGAAGTCGTAGACCCATTTCTCCGAGTGGACGGGTTTCGATATCCACTGGCGGTCGATCCACGTCCAAACCTTCTTGAACTCGCGGAAGTTGATTTCCGGGTCGAAGTTGGTGGCGAAGAACTTGCCGTGTTTCCCGGCGTTGACGTCCATGATGTCGATGGTGTCGATCTTGTCGAAGTAACGTTTGACGGCCAGCGCGCAGTAGGCGTTGACGACGCCCGGATCGAAACCGGCGCCGAGAATGGCGGTGATGCCTTTTTCAGCACAACGTTCTTTCCGCTTCCATTCGTAATTCGCATACCAGGGCGGCTCTTCGCAGACTTTGTCGGGATCTTCGTGTATGGCGGTGTCGATATACGCCACGCCGGTTTCGATACAGGCTTCCAGCACCGACATGTTGAGGAAGGCCGAGCCTAAGTTGATCACGATTTCAGTCTTGGTGTCCTTGATCAGATTGATAGTCGCCGGAATATCCAGCGCATCGAGCTGGGCGGAATAAAGCCGACCGGTCGGATTTTTAAGATGGCCTTTTCGCAGCACGCTTTCGATGATCGCGTCACATTTTTCTTTTGTCCGTGATGCAATGCAGATGTCGCCCAGGATATCGTTGTTCATGGCCGCCTTGTGAGCCGCAACATGCGCCACGCCGCCGGCGCCGATAATCATTACGTTTTTTTTCATGTTATAAATCCCTCTTATAATAGACAGTTAATGTAATCGTTATAGTCAAAACTACGCACCAGTTCGATAGTACCATCCAGCCTTCGTACGACTATCGACGGCATCGCAATGCCGTTAAACCAGTTTTTCTTTACCATTGTATAGCCCGCCGCATCTGCGAAGCGCACTTCGTCGCCAATCTTT
>PMLF01000070.1 GCA_003158755.1 Elusimicrobiota bacterium
CAAGCAAAAGGTCCCTTGGCCGGGTGTGGGCTGGAAGCCCACGACGTTGATTTGGGGGTGCGGGGGCGAAGCCCCCGCGAATTTGGAGTGGAACCCTCTGGAAGAAATAATCACAAAAGAGCCACAATATCATCCGCCACTTGGTCGGGATCGGGTGGGCCGTCAAGACACAGCCAGTGGACCCGCTTCTCGGCCCGGAACCAGGTCATCTGGCGCTTGGCGTATTGGCGCGTTTTCAAAATGAAACGTTCTTCGAACTCCTGCTGACTTATCATTCCCTTCAACCTTTCCACCGCTTCGGCGTAGCCTAAGGCCAGAAGGCCTGGGGCATCCGGCGGGACTCCGGCTTCGAGGGCATTTTTCGTTTCCTCCAGAAGACCCGCCCGGATCATATCGCGACAGCGTTGGGCCAGGTGGCGCTCCATAATTTCTTTGGGCCAGAGCAATCCGAACCAGCGGAAGCGGAAAGGAGAGGGGACCGTCTTCTCTTTTTGCCACCAGGACATGGGATGGCCGGTGACGAGATAAACTTCGAGCGCTCGGATGGTCCGGGCGATATTGTTGACGGGAATCTTTGCCCCCGCTTCGGGGTCCACCCGGGAAAGTTCTTGATGGAGGGAAGCCCGTCCATCCCGCTCCGCCAGTGCGTTCAGGGCTTTGCGGATCACGATGTCACGTCCGGGAAGGGGAGCCAAACCGTCGACCAACGCCTTGACGTAAAGGCCGGTGCCCCCGACGATCAACGGCGTCCGGCGGCCCCGCAACAAGGCGTCGACCAAGCCGGCCGCTTCCCGGGCGAAAAGGCCGGCGTTGTAGGCGTTCGACGGCTCCAGGACGTCCATCAGGTGGTGAGGAACGCCGTCCACTTCGTAGTAGTCTTTGAGCGCATGGTCCGGCCGGTGGATCCACCGGCCTTCCGGTTTTCCGGTCCCGATGGAAAGACGGCGATAGATTTGGCGGGAGTCCGCCGATATCACTTCGCCGTCCACCCGTCCCGCCAGGGCCAAGGCGACGGCGGTCTTGCCGGAGCCGGTGGCGCCCACCAATATTGGGATGGCCCGGTCTTTGCCGTATCCGTCTTTCATATAGCCTCCAGGGTTTCCCGAAGTTCGTCCAACCCCCGTTGTGCCCGGTCTTTCCGTTCACGAACCCGCAAAGGAATATCCATCCGATGGGCGAAGGCCGACATCAACGCCTCCGACACCCGCGCCGCCGACGTTTCGAAAGGGAGCGAAGGAAAACCCAGTTCCTCGGCCAAGGCCGACACTTTGGGATGGGCGGCCAGAGCCACGGCGGGCCGGCCCGCCAAGGCGGCCAACAACAACCCATGATAGCGCATGCTGACCACGGCATCGTAGCCGCCGAAAATCGGAAGGAGATCCTCGACGGAGTCCCAGGGTTCGGTTCCCGGCGGAGAGTCAAAAGCTCCGGCGTCCCGGGAGGGATGAAGGAAAAGGTATCCGGGGGTTCCCCCCACTCGGGCGGCCAGCGCTTCGATCCGTTCCCGTTTGGCCGGGGCTCGGGGGATCCATAAAACGCGGCGCAAAGCGGCGGGAGGCGCCGGTTCTTCCGTTGACGGCCACGCCCAAACCGGGTCCGCCGCGACCCGCGCTTCCGCGCGGCCTCCGGCATTTTTATAGAGGGAGAGGGATGCCTCGTCCCGGAACCATATCCGTTCGGCCCGGTCCAATACGCGGACGGCAAGGGAGGTCCCTTCGTGAGAAAGACCGGGGTCCAGCCCCATGCCGAAAGCGAAGAACCGGGCGCCGAGGGCTCGGGCCAGGATCGGCAACGCGGCGTAATAGAGAAGGCTTCGACGGCTGGTTCGGGCCTGGAAAAGTTCGCCCCCGCCATAGACGAGAGCCTTTGACCGTCGGAGTAAATTAACCAACCCGAAGGGGTTCCATCGGGAGGTGTCCTGTCCGAGTGTACGCCAAGGCAAGGACGGCGCGGCGCCGCGGACCACGCGGGCGATTAGCTCATCGCCGGCGTTGCCGAAGCCGAAGTATCCGCCTAGAACGATCCCTTTCCTCACTGGGTTTTAGTCCCTTCCGTACGTAGGGGCGGGTCTCAGACCCTACCCCCACCGAAATAGCCGTCCTTCTTCCCAAGGACTCGATGAGCGAAAACGAGAATCCCCCCGATGACGCCTCCCAACCAGAAACCGTGGAAGACGCGGAGGAGCGAAATGGACAGGGGAATATGAGCATGGCAAAAGGTGTTGACGACCGACAGCGGAGCTACGAAGCCGGCGAGGAGACAGGCCCTTCCGATGTTGAATTCCCGTCGTATCAAATGAGCGCCCAGCCACAGCAACGGCCACCCGACGGCGAACTCTTTGAACCGGGGGCGGACGACGAAAAAAGATTCCAAAGATTCCCGGACCCTCATTTCCAACGCCGAGGCTCCCACGGCGCTTTCATTCCCGCTCCTCAACAGGTAAATCGCAGCCGCGGCGGCGGCGAACGCGAAAAAGGCCGCGCTGCCGACGGTCAACGGCCGGCGAAGGAATTGTTTTAACTCCTCCGGTCGATATAACTCTCCGGCCGCCAAAAAGAAGGGGACCGCCAAAGCCAATTTGACTCCCCGAAACGTCGCCAGCCCCAACAGGAACTCCCTCGACGACAACAGGGCCGCGGTGACCAGGGCGACGGCCAACGAGAGGAATCCCAAGAGGAGAGGTCGATTTTTTGCCCCTCGGAACGCGAGCCAGGGTCCAAGGATGGCCACAAAAAAAGCGAGGAGTTGACGAAGCCCCGTCGGTCCGGGAAAACCCGCGGGGGCCGACGGCCAACGCGGGGAGGCAAGACCCGTCTTGAAACCATCCGAGCGAAGCCGCGACATCAAGCCGGAGATGTATTCAACGTTTTCCCCCTCCGAAAGGCCCGGGAACAGATGGAGGTAGAGGAAACGGACGCCTCTCTCGCGGACGGCTCGCCGCAGGCGGGCGGAGGCGGCGGGCGGCGGAAGACGGAGGAGTTCGTCTTCGTCGATGGAATGGGCGCGGACGATCCGATCCGGGAACGCGGCCGCCAACGCCAAGATCGCGGGGTCGCGAGAAAATTCCACGACCGGGAGGAACAGGTTGGAATCGGCCATCGCGGACGTTAATGGCGAATGGGGACCGGGCGCCGGAAGAGCGGGACCGAGAGGGAGTAAATATCCATCAACGACGGACCGCCATTCGTCCCACGGCAGCCTCCGCCCTCCGTCGGAAATCTTTTTAAATAGGGGCCGCCAGGCGAGGGAGAATCCTTTCCAGCGCTCCTTCAACGCGTCCGGAGTCTCCGATCCATCCCATGGGACTCCGACGGACTTGACCCCGGCGGACAAAAGCTCCTTCTCCGTCGAGGATCGCGGCGAGGAGGGAAACAACGCTTCCAACTCCGAGCCGTCCACGCATAAGGTGACGACGTTGTTGGAATGTTCCCATCTCCATCGGGACTGCAGGATCGGAAGGGCGGAGAGGAAGACGACCAAAAGAATAAAAGGGAAGAACCGTTTCACCGGGGTATGGAGCGCTTTCGTTCCAACGCGCGCTCGTAGAGAGCGACATAGGCTTCGACCGACTTTCCCCAGCCGAAGTCCAAGGACATTCCCCTCTGCTGGAGGCCGCGCCAGGCGGCGGGATCGGAACGGTACAAAGACACGGCCTCGGCCAGGGCTTGACGATAGGCCGATGCCTCCGGCCTTTGGGCCATGAAACCGACGCCGGTGTGCTTTTCACCGTTGAAGGGTTCGACGGTATCCAGCAGTCCGCCCGTCGGCGTAACCACCGGCACGCATCCGTAACGAAGAGCGATCATCTGTCCCAAGCCGCAGGGTTCAAAAAGCGAAGGCATCAGGAAGAGGTCCGCGCCGCCGTAAATTTTATGGGCCATGGGGTCGTTGAACCCTTCGACGACGGCCGCCCGGCCGGGATGTTTTTTCGCCAAGCCGCGGAGGGCCTCTTTTTTTTCCGGATCACCGCTCCCGAGAAAAACGGCCTGTATCCCCTCCTTCAAAAATCCCTCAAGAATTTCGAGGATGATGTCCACTCCCTTTTGGGGGTCCATCCGGGACACCATCCCCAGAAGGGGCGCCCGGGAATCCGGATCCAAACCGGCTTCTCGCTGAAGGTCCGTTTTACAATCTTTCCGCGCCGCCAAGTTCGCCGATGTAAAGGATCGAGCCAAGTGGGGGTCCTTGGAAGGGTTCCAAATTCTCCGGTCCAAGCCGTTTAAGATTCCAATGAAATCCTTCCGAAGGCTCAGTATTCCTTCCATGCCCCGGCCGAAAACCGGGTTGGAGGATATCTCCCGGGCGTAGGTGGGGCCCACCGTGTTCAATCCGTGGGCGAAAACCAAGCCCGCCTTGAGGAAGTTAACTTGGTCGAAAAATTCCAGCCGGTCGGGGGTGAAGTCCGACCAGGAAAACCCGGCCCGGAACAGGGTGTTTTTCGGGAAGACGCCCTGGTAGGCGATGTTGTGGACGGTGAAGACCGACGCCGTCGGCAGGAAAAAGGCGTCGAGGAGGTAGAGGGTTTCCAGATAGGCGGGGATCAACCCCGTTTGCCAGTCGTTGGCGTGGACGATGTCGGGGCGGAAGTCCAGGGCCTTGGCCGTTTCCAGGACCGCCCGGCTGAAAAGGATGAACCGATCGTCGTTGTCGGAAAAATCGACTTTGTTGCCGTCCCGGTAGAGGCCGTCGCGGTCGAAATATTTGGGAGCGTCGACGAAATAGACCGGGACTTTCCCGGCCAAACGGCCTTCCCACAGACCGGCGGTTTCCACGACGTCCCCCAAAGGAAGCCGAAGGACCACGTCCAGAGGTTTTAAACCGTAGGCATGGACGTCCACGTCTCGATATTTGGGGAGGACGACGCGCACGTCGTGTTTCATTCCTTTGAGCGCGACGGGCAAAACGCCCGCCACATCGGCCAAACCGCCGGTCTTGCAGAAGGGGACCGCCTCGCCGGCGGCGAAGAGGACCTTCATTGAGCGGTGCTTATCCGACCTCGCGCATGTGGCGGGCGGCGTCTTCGGGCGCCACGGGGTTGATGTAAAAACCCGTCCCCCATTCGAACCCGGCGGTCTGAACGAGCTTGGGCATGATCTCGATGTGCCAGGTGAAGTAGCTCAATGAGGCCGATTTGAGCGGGGCGTTGTGGATGAGGAAGTTGTAGGACGGAAAATCCAACACCTTGTTCATCCGGCCCAGGGTGCTCTTCATGATGCCCGCGAGGGAGTGGAGGTGTCGAGGTTCCATGCTTTCGTAATGGGAGGCCAGATTTTTGGGCAGAACCCACGTCTCGAAGGGGAACCGGGAGGCGAAAGGAGCGATGGAGACAAAGTCGTCGTTCTCTTCGACGATGCGGACTTTCTTCTCCTTTTCGGCCCGGATGAAGTCCGCGAAGATACTGCGGCCGCGCTGCTCGTAGTATTCCTCGGCGCCGTGCATCTTCTGCTTCACTCGGATGGGCACCATGGGCGTGGCGATGAGCTGAGAATGGGTGTGCTGGATGCTGGCGCCCGCCGCCGCCCCGGAGTTCTTAAAGACCAGGATGTATTCGAAGCGGGGGTCCCGCCGGAGGTCCAGAATGCGTTCCTTCCAGGCGTTCATCACGTCCCGGATGCGGTCCACGTCCAGGTCTTCCAGGGATTTCGAATGGTCGTCGGTTTCGACTACTACCTCGTGGGCGCCGAGGCCGTCCATCTTGTCGAAGAGGTCTTCGCCGGTGCGGTGGAGGTCCCCCTCGATGGCGAGGACGGGGTATTTGTTGGGCACCACGCGCAGCCACCAGCCGGGCTTGTTGGCTTCGCGTTTGGGCTGGCCGTAGGCCAGGAGCTCTCCCGGGGTCTTGTCCTCGTTCCCGGGACAAAACGGGCAAGGCGCCGACCCTTGTTGTTCGCGGTGGACGCTGGTGTATGAATTGGGGCGTTTGCTGCGCTCGGTGGAGATGATGACCCACCGGCCGATGAAGGGATCGCGGCGAAGTTCTGGCAAGGTGTTCCTCCTAAAGTCAATGCAGTTTAAATAAGGATCGTCACCCCGGCGAAAGCCGGGGTCCAGGCATTAGAACGGATTCTAAGAAGACGTTTCAAACCCTGGATACCGGCTTTCGCCGGTATGACGACTTAATTGAATCACATTGCTCCTAAAGTCTTACGACCAAGACCATTTCAACCCGCCGGTTCGGCGGGCTCCGCCGGAGACGGCGCAGCTTCCGTCGGAACGGGGGCCGCCGCGGGAGCGGCGGACTCTTCCGGCGGGATCAATTCCTCCAGCCGGGGCAGTTCGTCCAGGGACTTGAGGCCGAACTGCTTCATGAATTCCAACGTCGTGCCGTAGAGGAGCGGACGGCCAAGCGCTTCTTTTCGTCCGATGATCTTGATCATTTTCCGTTCCAACAAGGTATCCAAAACGCCTCCCACGTCCACACCGCGTATATCCTCGACTTCTCCCCGGGTGACGGGCTGCTTGTAGGCGACGATGGAAAGGGTTTCCAGGGCCGAAGGCGAGAGCCGGAGGGTCGTCTTCTGCTTGAAGAGACGGCGCACCCATTGGCTGAACGCGGGACGGGAGGCCAACTGCCAGCCTTGGGCGATCTCCAAGATTTGGAGAGGTGATCCGCGCGCGTCCAACTCGGCGGTCAATTCCGTGAAATCGGCCTTCAACGCCTCTTCGCCTGGATAATCCTCATCCATGACCGCTTGAAAATCCGCGGCCCGCAGCGGGTGGTCGGTCAAAAACAGCAGGAGTTCCAA
>PMLF01000068.1 GCA_003158755.1 Elusimicrobiota bacterium
TCGGCGGTGGGCCGGTCGTATTGGTTCCGGACCGCTAAAGCGGTGGTGAAATAGGTATCTCGCGCCACCTTCCACGGAGACCCCAGAAAACTCCACTGGGGCAGAACGTTCGTCGTCGTCACGAAATTTCCCTTGGCGGCGTCAAAGGTGGCGACGTGGCTCGTCAGCAAATTCGTGGAGAATTGGGCCCGCCGGTAGGTCAAGGCGGCGCTGGAGGTGAGGCTCGTCTGAACGCGGTACGGATCGTCCTGAAAATAGACGTTGTTGAACCCGGAATCGCTCTGGGCCAGGCCGCTGATCTCCAGGGTCCATCGGGGGCTGAACGTCTCCCAGTGGGCGACGCGCGCGTTCCACCGCTTGGTCCCCGCCAGTTTATCTTCGACGGAATAACCGTACAAAGAACCCCGCTCTTTGGGTGTATGGTAGGTATACTCGGCGCCAAAGCCGTCTCCCGTCTTTTGGTAGTGGTCCCAATAAAGCCGGGAAGTGCCCACAGAGGTGGTGGAGTCCGTCAAACGATAGCTGAAGATGGATTTGGTGTACCACCCCTGGTAATTGCTCCGGCCCGGGTCCACCGTCAGGGTCCAAGGCTTCTTGCTGAAATTATGGAGGTAAAAGGGCAACCCGAGAACGGTGTCCCGGTCCAGGGTCAGGCGGGGCCACCAAGCGAACGCGTGGTCGTGAGGGACGAGGTCGAGGGAGGCCATGCGCACGTGGTAATGGGGAGGGTCCAACTCGCAACTGGTGACGGCCACGTGCTCCATGTGGTACAGCGTCGGGGACACCCGGACAATCTTCCGAGCCCACAAACGGTAGGGCGGGTCGGTGAAATATCCGTTCGTGAAAACGCCCGTGGACCGGCCCCAATCGAAATCCGCGACGTCGGAGAGAATGACCATGGTCCCGTCGTTCACGAGCACCCGGCCCGTCGCGTGGGCGACTTGTTCGTCCATGTCCAGGACCAGGTTGTCCGCCTCGACGAGGGTGACGCTGGACCGAAGCACGGCGTTCCCGCGGGCCACGACCACGTTTTCCGAGGATCGGTATTCCAAATAATCGCAGGTGAGAGCGGCGCTGGAAAGGTCCACCGGCCGGCCCATTTCTTTCTTCGCCGGAGCCTTGGCGAACAGCGGCGCGGCGGAGAACAAAAACAACGGTAAGAAAAAATATCGGAAAGTAAAAGAGACCTTTGCAAAAAGCTCGCTCATCCTGAGCCTGTCGAAGGATGAGCGATTTCCTTCGACGGTGGCTCGTGTTTCGACAAGCTCAACACGAGCGGCTATTCCCATTTTGCAACAGTCCGTGAAACGTCCGCTCATTTAAGGAACAAGCAGGGCGGCCCCGATCACGCCCAGGTCGTTGTTCTGGGGCGATACGAGGATCGACGCCGCGCGGCGGGGCGTGGCGAACGCCCGAACCGACACCTCCCGCCGCAGCGAGGGCATGAAATGGGGCGCCGCGGCGGCCACGCCGCCGGTCAGGAGGACGGTGTCGGGGTTGAAAATGTTGAGGAAACCTGCCACCCCCGTGCCGAGGGCCCGGCCCATCCTCTTCCAGACGGCTTTGGCGACGGGGTCTCCCCGGCGAGCGAAATGGTTGAGGTCCTTGGGCGTCAAGCCCTCGTGCGCGCGGCGGCCGCGGCGGGCGTATTCTTCCATGGCCCAGCGGACCAAATGCCGGTTGCCGACGAACGCCTCCAGGCACCCCGTCGATCCGCATCCGCACAAGGGCCCGTCCGGGTCCACGCAGACGTGGCCCAACTCCCCCGCGGTGCCGGTGGCGCCGCGATAAAGCTTTCCGTCCAGGACGAGGCCTCCGCCCACGCCGGTTCCGAGGGTTAAAAGGACGAAGTTCTTGGAGCGGCCCTTCAAGTCCACGTGATAGGCGCCCCAGGCGGCGGCGGTGGCGTCGTTGTCGACGAAAAGGGGCTTCGGGAAACCCGCCGACATCAGCGCTTTGATCGGGACGTTTTTCCAATGGAGGTTCGGCGAGAAACGGACGACGCCCCGGACCGGGTCCACGTCTCCCGCGACGCCCACTCCGGTCCCGAGGGGCCTTCGGCCCTTCAAAAGTGAAACCGCGGCGATCTTCAGGGACCGCACGAGTTTTCGTGGTTTTCCCGACGTTTCCACCCGGATTCCGTCGACGACGCGGCCCCGTTCGTCCACCAGGGCCATCTTGACCGACGTGCCGCCCAAATCGATTCCGAGACGCAAACCCTTCTTCATAACCTTGTCCTTCCCTAAAATTAAAATGGTTCTCATGCGATCAAAGGGTTCCTTCTCCCACCTCGGGTGGGAGAAGGTGCCCGAAGGGCGGATGAGGGGGGCATTGAAGAACGCCGACGGAAAACCTTCTTTCCCCCCTCACCCTACCCTCTCCCACCCAAAGGTGGGAGAGGGAAATATAGTTAAGGATGAGCTTCATGACGGAGTCCTCCGAAGGACTTTCATGACTTCTCCGACCAGGTACAGGGAACCGGCCGCCAGGACCGGGCCTCCGTCGGACCGCGCCCGACGGAAAGCGTCCTCCGCGGCTTCCGCCACCGAAGAAGCTTCCAACGTCTCGATCCCTTTCCACCATCGACGGAGCTCGTCGGTGGTCCGCGAACGGGGCGTGGGCAACGGCACCAGAAACACCCGCCGCGCCAACGGCTTCAGAATCCGGACCATGGCGGCGACGTCTTTGTCCTTCAGACAGCCGAAGATCATCGTCGCCGGACGCCGTCCCCAGGGCGAAGCGCGGTAGGCGGTCGCCAATGATTCCGCCGCCTCGCGGTTGTGGGCGCCGTCCAAAATCACGTCGGGACCGCCGGCGCGGCGGACCACTTGGAACCGGCCCGGCCATTGGGCGCGGGCGAAACCGGCTCGGATGGCCTCTTCGCTCAAGGGCCATCCTCGACGGCGGAGCCGGTGGCAGACCGCCAGAGCCAAGGCCCCGTTCCTGACTTGATGTCCCCCCAAGAGCCCCGTTTCGATCCCGGCGTATTTCGCGCCGGGCAGGAAGACGTCGAACGTTTGCCGTCGGCGGGTCCAATCCGTTCCCCGAGAAACACCGCGGACGTCGCGGTCCAAAGTCCAGAAGGGAACCCCTCTTTCAAAAAGGTCGCGGTCCCCCGCCGACCGCAACGAACGCGGAGGGGCCTGAACCAAGGGGACTCCCGGCCGAGCGATGCCGCGCTTCTCGAAATAGATTTCCTTCAGCGTCGGCCCCAGCCACTCGCGGTGGTCGTGGCCGATGGAGGTGATGACGCAAACCTCCGGGGCCGGAAGGGCGTTGGCGGCGTCCAGCCTCCCGCCCAAGCCGACTTCAACAACGGCCAACTCCACCCGACGCTCCGCGAAATACCGGAACGCCAATAAAGTCTGGCGCTCGAATTCCGTGAGGGAAAGCCCGGGGATCCCGTCGATCTCCGACATCAAGCGTTGCCACGCCGCCTCCGGGATCTTGACGCCGTCCACCCGCACCCGCTCGCGAACGTCCGCCAAATGCGGCGACGTGTAATGCCCGGTCCGAATCCCCCCCGCCCGCGCCGCGGATTCGACCAAGGCGGAAACCGATCCTTTCCCGTTGGTCCCCGCGATCAGAACCGAGGCGAATTCCTCTTCCGGGTGTCCGAAAAATGCCAGGGCCCGTCGGACGTTTTCCAATCCCAGCCGGATCATAAGAAAGGCAAGTAAAAAGTAAAAAGTAAAAAGGCGAAATTTAGGTCGTTTTTCCTCACTTTTTCCCTCTTCCTCCCAAATCTTCACGTAAGGAGTGACTTCACCAAAACGGTGAAAAATGATGCTTGTTCCCGCCAGGTGTTCCCCCCTTTGAAAAAGGGGGGTGAGGGGGGATTTNNGGAGGCCAAAAGGCACTCCTTTACTTGATCTTTAGGGTTTTCCTTTTACCTTTTTACTTCGCCTCCGCCTTTTTGGCGCGCGCCTTGAGGAGGAAACCGAAAACCTTCACCAAAGTGGCCTTCAAGTCTTTGCGGTTTACCACCATGTCCACCATGCCGTGCTTCAGGAGAAACTCGGACTGCTGGAACCCGTGGGGCAGGGTCTGGCGGATGGTCTGCTCGATCACGCGGGGACCGGCGAAGGCCACCAGGGCCTTGGGTTCGGCGATGATGACGTCGCCCAGCATCGCGAAGCTGGCCGTGACGCCGCCCGTGGTCGGGTCCGTCACGACGGAGACGAAGGGGAGCCTCGCCTTGGCCAAACGCGCCAAAGCCGCGGAGGTCTTCGCCATCTGCATCAAGGACAATATCCCTTCCTGCATGCGGGCGCCCCCGGAGGAGGAAACGATCAACACCGGCAGTCCTTCCTTGACCGCGTGCTCGACGGCGAGTGAGATTTTCTCCCCCACCACGCTCCCCATGCTTCCGCCCATGAACCCGAAATCCAAAACGCAAAAAGCCACGCGATGGGGACCCATGAGCCCCTCGCCGGCGACGGCGGCGTCTTTCATGCCGGTCTTCTTTTGACCGTCCTTCAGGCGCTGGGCGTAGGAGGCGGTATCGGAAAACCCCAAGACGTCCTTCGGCTTCAAATCCGCGGCCAGTTCGACGAAAGACCCTTCTTCCATCAACTGGGCGATGCGGTCCCGCGCGCCCACGCGCAAATGCTGGCCGCATTTGGAACAAATGTGCAGATTCTTGGCCAGTTCCTGTTTGTAAAGGATGTGCTGACAGGAAGGGCACTTAGTCCACAGCCCTTCGGGCACGTGCTTCTTTTTTTCCGGTTCATTGACGGGCATGGGTTGCCTCCGAAAGAATTAGCTGTCAGCGATCAGCGGTCAGCTTTCAGCTAAAGCAAAAAAACAATAGGTCCTATATGCATCGGCTGACAGCTGAACGCTGACCGCTGAAAGCTATTTATCCAAAGCTCGACGAAGCGATCGAACGAAAGGGAGGAGCGGTTTCTTCTCCCGCAGCCGGGTGATGAGAGCGGAGCCGACGATGACGCCGTCGACGTACGGCGCGACGGCCTTCGCTTGCTTCGGCCCGGAGATCCCGAACCCGACCGCCACCGGCACGCGGCTTCCTTTGAGCGTGCGAAGAAAGGAAATTGCCTCCGGCGGCAGGCTCTTCCGCGCGCCGGTGACGCCGGCCACGGAAACGGCGTAAAGGAATCCCCGGCTGCGGGAGGCCACCCATTTCCGACGGGCGGGCGGCGTGGTGGGCGCGACCAGGTGGATGAGGTCCAACCCCGCCGACGTCAGCGATTCCCGCAACGCACCCGTTTCCTCCGGAATGGTGTCCGGCACGATCAGGCCGTCCACGCCGGCGCGGGAGGCTTCCTTCGCGAAGCGTTCGAGACCCAGGCGAAGGATGGGGTTCAAGTAACTCATGAGCACGATGGGCGTCGCGGATTTCTTCCGCCGCTTCGCCACCCAGGCCAGGATCCCCTTCAACGTGACGCCGCCCTTCAACGCTTTCAACGAGGAATATTGGATGGTCGGTCCGTCGGCGATGGGATCCGAGAACGGCACGCCGATCTCGATCACGTCGGCCCCGCCTTTTTCCAGGTCCTCGAACGCCCGGCCGAACCCCGCCCAGGACGGGAACCCCGCCGTCAAATAGCCGATGAGCGCTTTCTTCCGACGGGAACGAAGTTCGTCGAAGCATCTCTCGAGGCGGCTCACGTGTGTTGCCACCGGCCCATAGGTTCGATTTTGGCCGGGCGATTTTGCGGCGGATTCTAGGAGCGAGGAGCGCGGCGTGCCTTTAGGCACGTGAGCGACGAGAGACGACGAATCCGCCCGAAAGCGCCCGGCCCCAAAGGGGAGGCCCGCCTCCGGCCGGCTTCTTCGTTGCTCGTCGGTTACGATGCGCCTCATCGCGCCCTCCTCACGCCTCGAACCCGGCTCGGATTCGGGCCTCCAAAATCGAACCTATGGGCCGGTGGCAACACCATCCCCTGAAGTTGAAGCATGTCCTTGTCCCCGCGGCCGGAAAGGCAGACCACGACGCTTTTATTTTTCCCCAGCCGCTTGGCGAGCTTGGGAAGGAACGCCACGGCGTGGGCGCTCTCCAAAGCGGGAGTGATGCCCTCCACGTCGCTCAAGAGCGTGAAAGCCGCCAACGCTTCCTTGTCCGTGGCGAAAACGTATTCGGCACGGCCCGTGTCCTTGTAAAAGGAATGCTCGGGGCCCACGGCGGGGTAGTCCAGGCCCGCCGACACCGAATGGGTCGGGAGCACCTGGCCGTTGGAATCCTGCAGGAGGTACGTGTAGGCGCCGTGAAGCACGCCGGGCCTTCCGGCGCAGAGCGTGGCGCCGTGTTGGCCGGGTTTGAGGCCGCGGCCGCCCGCCTCCACTCCGTAGAACCGGACCTTTTTGTGGTCGTAGAACGGGGCGAAGAGCCCGATGGCGTTGGAGCCGCCGCCCACGCAGGCCACGAGGGCGTCGGGATCGCCCTTCTCGTAATCCCGAATCTGGGTTATGGTCTCGCGACCGATGACGCTTTGGAATTCCCGCACCATCCAAGGATACGGGTGAGGTCCCGCCACGGATCCGAAACAGTAATAGGTAGTCCGGACGTTCGACACCCAATCCCGCATGGCCTCGTTGATGGCGTCCGTGAGCGTTCGGGACCCCGTGGTCACGGGGATCACCGTCGCCCCCATGCTCTTCATGCGAAAGACGTTCAAGGACTGCCGCTCGCAATCGTCGACGCCCATGAAGACTTCGCATTTCAAACCCAGGAGCGCGCAGGCGGTGGCGGTGGCCACGCCGTGCTGGCCGGCCCCCGTTTCCGCGATGACGCGGGGCTTGCCGAGGCGTTTGGCCAGGAGGACCTGCCCCAGGGCGTTGTTGATTTTGTGGGCGCCGGTATGGCAGAGGTCTTCGCGCTTCAGATAAATTCGGGGACCGCCGAACTCCTTCGAAAGGTTTCGGGCGAAAAAGAGCGGCGTCGGTCGACCGGCGAAATCGCGCAGTAGACCGCTCAGCTCCCGACGGAAACTCTTGTCCTTCTGGGCCGCGCGGAAGGCCTTCTCAACCTCCTCCAACGGGGCCAGCAAGGTTTCCGGCACGAACCGCCCGCCGTAGGCGCCGAAGTAACCTCGTTTGTCGGGAAGGTCTTTCAGTTTCATGCGTTCTTCGCCTCATTGATGAACTTCTTCAATTTGTCCAAGTCTTTGCGTTTGGGCAGCCGTTCCACGCCGCTCGCCACGTCGACGGCGAAAGGCTGGACCTCCTCGATGGCCTGGGCGACGTTCTCGGGCGTCAATCCGCCGGCCAAGAAAATCGGCAAACCGAACGATTTGGCCCGCCGCGCCAGTTCCCACGGAAACGTTTGTCCAGTACCGCCCGGAACCCCGTCCACTTTGGCGTCCAGAAGGATGTGAGAACAGGCTCCTTTGAAAGGGGCGATGGCGTCCAAATCGGCCTCCTCCGCCACGCGAAACGACCGGATCAAGGTGACTTCCATTTTCTCGGAGATGGCCCGGCAGTCTTCCGGCGTATGCTCCCCGTGGAGTTGAACGCCCATGAGGCCCGTCTTATCGATAATCTTAAGAATCTGGTCCACCGACTGCTCGACGAACACGCCGATGCAGGGAATGAAGGGGGGCACCTTTTTCACGATCTTGGCCGCCTGCTCCGGCGACACCTTGCGCGGGCTTTCCTTGTGGAAGTTGAGCCCGATGTAATGGGCCCCGTAGTTGACCGCCCACACGGCGTCTTCCTCGTTGGTGATGCCGCAAATCTTGATTTTCACGCCCATTATTTTCCCGCCTCCACCAGAATTTTCGCCGCCGCTTCGATGTCCGGTTGCTTGAGGAGCGATTCCCCCACCAGCACCGCGTGGACGCCCAAGGCCTTGAGGGCCTTCACGTCGGCGGCGGTCTTGATCCCGCTTTCGGCCACGATCAACCGGTCCCGGGGGATCAAGGGGACCATTTTCTCGAAGGCCCTCGGGTCCATGGAAAGGTCCTTCAAGTTCCGGCTGTTGACGCCCACCGCCTCGGCGCCGGAGTCCAGGGCCGCGCGGACCTCGTCGGGATCGTGGGCTTCCACCAAAGGCGTCATGCCGAGCGATTTAATTAATTCCGAAAATACCTTCAACGGCTTCGGTCCCAAGACGGCGACGATCAGGAGGACCGCGTCCGCCCCGCGAACCCGCGCCTCCACGATCTGGTATCGGTCCAATATAAAATCTTTCCGCAGCACGGGAAGCGACGCCGCCCGCTTGGCCTCGGCCAGGTGGCTCAAATCCCCGAGGAAAAAGTTCGTCTCCGTCAGGATGGACAAGGCCCGGGCGCCCGCCTTTTCATAGGAGGCGGCGCCGACCGCCACGTCGTAATCCTTGCGGAGGAGTCCCGCCGACGGGCTGGCCTTCTTGAGCTCCGCGATCAAGGCCACTTCGCCGGGCCGCCGGAGGACGCCCGCGAAATCGCGGACCGCCGAGGCCCCGTCCAACCGCCGTTCCAAAACGTCCAACGGCGCGGCGGCCTTTTGCCGTTCCAAGTCCAACCGCTTGCGTCGGACGATCTCGTCGAGGCCCGTCACAACGCCTGGTTCGACAGGACCGCAAGTTTTTCCAGCTTTTCCCTGGCCGCGCCGGAATCGATGGCGACCTCGGCGGCGCGGGCGGCGGATTTCAGATCCGTCACCTCTTTCCGACCGGCGGCGCGGGAGGCGGAAAGGAGGGCGACGGCGGCGTTGGCCACGACGACGTCG